>JBGPIG010000008.1:0-18202 GCA_041484745.1 Nitrospirota bacterium
GAGCGTGCTTGTGACGACATCGTTGATGAACGCGCGGTCGTGGCTCACGAGCAGAACGGTGCCGGGATAGTCCATTAAAAGCTCTTCAAGCAGATCGAGCGTCTCGATGTCCAGATCGTTCGTGGGCTCATCGAGAACCAGGACGTTCGAGGGCTGGGTAAAGAGCTTCGCGAGCAGGAGCCGGTTCCGCTCGCCGCCGGACAGGACCTTCACGGGGCTGCGGGCCCGGGCGGGCGCGAACAGAAAATCCTGCAGATAACCGATGACATGCCGCCGGTTACCGTTGATCGTCACATGATCGCTGCCGTTGGCGACGTTGTCCTGTACGGTTTTTTCATCATCAAGCTGGGCGCGGTGCTGGTCGAGATAAGCGACCTCAAAATTTGTGCCGTGCTTCACCGTCCCCCTCTGCGGCTTCAGGTCTCCCAGCAGAATCTTGAGCAGCGTCGTCTTGCCCGACCCGTTCGGCCCGATTATGCCGATTTTATCTCCCCGGATGATGGTGGTGGATAAATCGCGTATGACCGGACGATCGTTGTAGCGGTGGCTTACCTTCGTCGCCTCTATCACGAGCTTGCCCGTGCGCTCCGCCTCCTGCATCTGCATGCGCGCGGCGCCCATGACCTCCCGCCGCTCGCTCCTGGTCCTGCGCAGCTCCTTGAGCGCGCGCACGCGTCCTTCATTCCGTGTCCTGCGCGCCTTTACTCCCTGGCGGATCCAGACCTCTTCCGCGGCAAGCTTTTTATCGAACTTCGCATTCTCCACGGTTTCGGCATCGAGCGCCGCTTGCTTGAGATCGAGGTAGGTCTGGTAATTCCCAGGCCAGCTCGTAAGCCTGCCGCGGTCGAGATCGACGATCCGCGTTGCCAGCTTCTGGAGCAGCATCCGGTCGTGGGTCACGAAAAGCAGCGTCCCCCCGAAGGAGAGCAGAAATTCCTCGAGCCAGGCAATGGCCTCGATATCCAGATGGTTCGTCGGCTCATCGAGGAGCACGAGGTCCGGCTCGCTCGCCAAAGCCCGTGCGAGCAGGACACGCCGTTTGAGCCCGCCCGAGAGTTCGGAGAACTCCTCGTCCTCGGGAAGTTGGAGCCGCGTAAGAATTGTCTCGACGCGCTGCTGCATCTGCCACCCGCCGGCCGACTCGAACTTGTGCTGCACATCCTCGAGCTCCGCCATCAGCTTCTCGCTGTGATCATGGGCCAGCTTGCTGTTCACATGATGATACGCGGCAAGCAGTTTCCCCTGCTCGCCAAATGCGCTCGAGACAATATCGAATACGCTGCCGAAAAGCGCCTGTGGTACCTCCTGCGTAAGAAGCGTGATGCGCACCCCCTGCTGGAACACGATCTTGCCGCCGTCAGGCTTTATTTCGCCGGTAATCAGCTTCATGATCGTGGACTTGCCTGTACCGTTCCTGCCCACGAGACAAACGCGCTCGCCGCGGTCGATGGAGAGATCCGCATCCTCGATCAAAAGCGGCCCGCCGAAACTGACTTTAACACCCTGTAAACTCACTAATGCCATGACAATCCTCGTTCTTTATCAACTTGTTGCGCCCGCACAATGTACTCCGGGACGTGATGAATTGCAACGGAAAACAGATATCGATTCGCAGATCCAACCGTTCAAGAGGTTGGCAGTGAGTGACAATGTTTTCGTTTAGTAATCAGCATCCCCCGCTTGGCACTTCGTTCCGATGCAAATAAGTATCTGTGCGTCGAAATAATTTACAGGTTTTACCAATGATAGTATCCTACTTCGGCATTACAAGCTCCGATAATAATGATTAATATTCCGATGGTTATGCAATTATTGGTACTGGATAAATGCCGCTAAAATTTACAGCATGTTTCCTTTTGAAAATAATTTTAGGAAATACAATATGTTTTGTGCTGGCATAACTTATGCTTTATATTAGGAGTAAAGGAGGTAATAAAAGGCAGATATGCTAAAAATATATACACAAGATCTTCACGTAAAACTGGGCGTCTGGAAACAATGCATTGAAATAGTCCATGAGGGACATCTCCTTGGTTTCGTGGACAGAGAAAGAACGCCGGAACGAGAAGTCGTCAGAACAAGAAATATTTTCGGCGAAATTGTGGAAGGCGAGCGTCTTGAATGGCTATTGCAGCGGGCGACATGAACGATTGCTATTCAGAGCTTCTTCAATCTCTTCCAAGCTGTATCCAGACCTCATGGACTGTATAAAATTAGCCTTGGCTGCTAACCAGTTGTAGTGTCAGGGTCATCCATAATAAGATTTGACCACAATTTATTTTCTGTCAGCCCTCTTCTGCCCCACATACACGACATGCCGCAACCCGCCCCTTCCCGGCCGCTGACGTTTAATGGAAAATCCCGCAACAGCCAGGCGCTTCTCGAACGCTGCGTCGGAGTTCTCCCCCCAGACAGCAAAAATGCCGTCCTGAGAAAGAGCCTCGGCCGTTGTCTTCAGTGCTCGGCTTCCATAAAATGGATCATTCTTTGCGTCCGAGCCGCTATGAGGGCCTTCGTAGAGATCGATGAGAATAGCATCGAACCGCTCCGCGTTATGCTGTGCAGCCTTTGTGATGACGGCGGCAATATCTTCAACCACGACGGTTACCCGAGGATCATCCACGGCGCTCCTGGTAAGTTCCGCAAGGGGACCGCGACACCACGCGACCACAACGGGATTCAATTCGGCCACGACAACCTTCGCATATGCGGACAGGGAATCGAGTGCCGCCCGAAGGGTGAGCCCCATGCCAAGGCCGCCGATGAGAACGCTCGGTCGATGAGTTGATGCCACCTTCCGGCAGGCCAGTTCACCGAGAGAGATCTCGGAACGGTTGGCGCTGCTGTTCATCAGCACGCGGTTGTTGATGAGGATCAAAAAGTCGCGCTCGCCCCGTCGCCGCAGTTCGAGGACCCCGTCAGCGGTATCTGCCTTTTCTATTATTTGCCAGGGCTGCGCCATGATCTACCCCTAACCCGGACAAGCCGGAACCAAGCAAATCATTTTCGCGCAAAGCCGCAAAGCGCGCAAAGTAAAGCTTGTACGTCTTGATCTAAAACAATATTCTTTTTTACTTTTGCCGTTCTTTGCGGCCTTTGCGGCTTTGCGCGAAACAGACGTTCGCCGCAGCTTTTAAACTTTTTTACGAATGAACCTTAATTACCGTGTCGGGCAGATTGCAGTAAAAAGCTGAGACCCGGACTCCCAGCTTATCCTTCAGAAGGATAAGCCGCCTTCCGCATCTGCTTTGTCTTGCCCCTCTGCTTTTTGCTCTCGATCCGCCGCTCTTTCGCCGCTCGTGTCGGCCTCGTCTTCTTCCTCGGCTTCGGTTTCTCCGTGGCCTTGCGTATAAGTTCCACCAGCCGCGCAACCGCGTCCTCGCGGTTCCGCTCCTGCGTGCGGAACTGACGCGCTTCGATGATAAGGATGCCGTCCTGGGTGATGCGCCTGCCTGCCAGACGGATAAGACGCGTACGGACATCACCCGGCAGGGACGGGGAGTTTCCCACGTCAAAGCGGAGCTGGACCGCCGTAGAGACCTTGTTCACATTCTGTCCGCCGGGGCCCGAAGCACGGACAAAGTGTAACTGGATCTCGCTCTCCTCGAGGACAATGCTGCCGGTTATCGGGATCATGATTTATACTTTACACTATTCACAGAAGGGACTCAAGGAGAACCGGCGCCGTGCCTTGCTTGACAGCATGCGTGTCCCGTGATACCTTGAAAACATGGCATCGGTCATCGAAGTAAAAGACATGGTCAAGACGTACCCCGGCGTACGCGCCGTTGACGGCGTGAGCCTCATGATCGAGCAGGGCATCTGCTTCGGCCTGCTCGGGCCGAACGGCGCGGGCAAGACCACGCTCATCGAGATCATCGAGGGGATCCAGCGGCCCGATTCAGGAAGCACGCTCTACAAGGGCGCGCCGGTGGGATTGAAGTTCCGGCGGGAAGCGGGCATCCAGTTCCAGGTCACGTCCCTCCAGGAGTTTTTGACCGTACGGGAGACATTGCGGCTGTTTCGGGACCTCTACCCGAAGACCATGGACAGGGACGAGGTGATCCGCCTCTGCAACCTCGGAGAGTTCCTTGACCGCGACACACGAAAGCTTTCCGGGGGCCAGCGGCAGAGGCTTTTGATGGCCCTGGCGATCATCAACGACCCGGAGGTGCTCTTTCTCGACGAGCCCACGACCGGACTGGACCCGCAGTCGCGACGGAATTTCTGGGACCTCATCAACCTCATCAAGTCCCGCGATAAGACGATCGTCCTGACTACACATTACATGGATGAGGCCTATACGCTCTGCGACGAGATCGCGATCATGGACCGCGGCAGGATCGTCGCGCAAGGCACGCCCGAACACCTGCTCAAGGAGCATTTCGGGGACGTGGTCTTGCAGTTCAGGGTTGAGGACGTGGACGGCAAGCTCGAGGGCCTGGGCCTCTGCGTTTCGAAGCAGCACGAATGGTGTGAGATCCAGACCCACGATGTTGATACCACGATCAGGATGCTTCTGGAGCGCGGAGTGTCCCTCAACCGGATGAACATGCGGTCCTGGAGCCTTGAGGACCTGTTCATTGCGCTCACGGGAAAGGACTTGAGAGGCTGAGCTAAATTTTTTCACCACGAAGACACGAAGAAAGACAATTTGGTACCGGCAAAACCCTTCCGGCATTTATATATTTTATGCTATACAGGATTTATCTTCGTAACCTAGTGCCTTAGTTGCAAATTTTGATGAGGTTTTCATGAAACGTTTTCTCGCCATACTACACGCCCGGAACATGGAGTTCATCCGCGACAAATCGTCCCTGGGCTGGAATATCCTCTTCCCGCTCCTGCTCGTCGTCGGATTCGCCGTGGTGTTCACCGGGGAGCCGAAGCCCCTGTTCAAGGTCGGCGTCATGGGAGACCCCGCCATGCTGAAGCAGGCGGAAGCCGCGTTCTTTCAAACGAAGTATGTGCAATTCATCCCTGTTGACGACCAGGCGAAAAGCATCGACAAGGTGGAGCACTTTCAGCTCGACATGCTGGTGGACCTGCGCAGAGGCCAGCGCTACTGGATCAATACAAACTCGCCGAACGGCTACATGCTTGAACGAATGCTCCGGGCCGAAGGGAAGACCGCATACCGCAGGAACGTGGTCACGGGACACGAGATCCGTTACGTGGACTGGGTAGTCCCCGGCATCCTCGCCATGAACATGATGTTTTCCTGCCTCTTCGGCGTGGGCTACGTAATCGTGCGGTATAGAAAGAACGGGTTCCTCAAGCGCCTCAAGGCGACCCCGCTCAGGCCCTTCGAGTTCCTGTTTGCCCAGATGGTGTCGCGCCTGCTGCTGATCCAGACCATCACGGTCCTTGTCTATGCGGGCTGCAATTACTTCATCCACTTCCAGATGCGCGGCTCCTACACGAACCTGTTCCTTATATCCCTGGTGGGCGCGATCTGTCTGATTTCCCTCGGCCTGCTCGTGGCGGCGCGGCTTTCGAGCGAGGAACTCGCCGGCGGCATCCTCAATCTCCTCACCTGGCCCATGATGCTCCTCTCCGGTGTCTGGTTCTCCCTCGAAGGCACGAACCCGGTCGTCCGGAAGATCGCCCAGTTCCTGCCCCTGACACACCTGGTCGACGGCGCGCGGGCGATCATGACCGAGGGCGCGGGCCTCTCGGACATAGCGCCTCACCTTGCGATCCTCGCGCTCATGACAGCGGCCTTTCTTTCAATCGGCTCGTTCATCTTCCGGTGGGAGTAGTGATGATAGAAAAATTTTCAGCATCTCCCCGATAGCCAAATCCTCCCAAAGCTAACCTTCTTTCCAGCTGCCGCGTCGCATGAGCTCGGCTGATGATATACTTATCGAAGATAAATCATTTGTCGTCTGCTCTCGTCCGGCATAGGTTCAGGAAGAACTGATAGACCGGTATTGTTGTTACTCGACCCCGTAAATGCGTATCGAAAAAATGGAGGATGTCATGCGGCAGGTACTGTATTTCTTGTCATCATTATTTATTTTAGCGCTGTTTGAATCTCACGGCATCGCCGAGAATAACGACATTGAGCCATCCGGCGCCCGGCTGAGTCCATCCACGCAGGCCTGCATCGCCTGTCACAGCCTCTACACGCCGGGCATTGTTCACGACTGGCTTTCGAGCAGGCACGCGCGGACAACGCCTGCGGATGCCATGAAAAAGCCTGCGCTGGAACGGCGGATCTCCGTGGACGCGGTATCCGAAGAACTCGCCGGACACGTTGTGGGATGCTTCGAGTGTCACGGCAGAAACCCGATCAGACATAAGGACAATTTCGAGCACATGGGGTTCAGCATTAACGTCGTGGTGAGCCCCGAGGATTGCAAGACCTGCCATCCCACGGAAGTCTCACAGTTTTCAGGGAGCAAGAAGGCGCATGCGATCAAAAATCTGATGGCAAACCCGGTATACCATACACTGGTCGATGACGTCACCGGTGTTAAAAAGAGTGTGAACGGAAAAATAATTATGGATGCGCCATCTGAGAAGACTCTGCACGAAAGCTGTTTCGGCTGTCATGGCACCAAGATTGAAGTAAAAGGAATGAAGCGATTGACTGTCGCGTCCGGCGAGATCACGGTGCCGGACCTTGCGAACTGGCCGAACCAGGGCGTGGGCAGGGAAAATCCCGATGGCAGTTTCGGCGCCTGCACGGCCTGCCATCCGCGCCACGCGTTTTCGATAGAAGTCGCCCGCCAGCCCTATACCTGCGCCCAGTGTCACGAAGAACCCGACGTGCCCGCGTGGGATGTGTACAAGGAAAGCAAGCATGGAAACATTTTTTTCTCGACACGCCGGGCATGGGACTTGAATGCAGTCCCCTGGACCGTGGGGAAGGATTTCAAGGCCCCGACCTGTGCGGTCTGCCACAACAGCCTTATCGTATCTCCGTCCGGTTCGGTGCTTGCCGAAAGGACCCACGACTTCGGTTCTCGCCTCTGGGTCAGGCTCTTCGGCCCGATCTACAGTCATCCTCAGCCCCTGTCCGGAGACACCTCGGTGATCAAAAATAAAGACGGATTGCCGCTTCCGACGACGTTCGCGGGCCTGCCGGCGTCGGAATTCCTCATCGATAATGCGGAACAGGGTAAACGGCTCCGTGGAATGAAGACCGTCTGCAACGGCTGTCACAACAGGGATTGGATAAACGGTCACTTTGCGAAGCTTGCAAGCACCGTGCGAGAAACTGATGCTATGACGCAGACTGCGACGGAGCTCATGCTGGACGCATGGAGCAACGGCATGGCAGACAGGAGCAACCCCTTTGACGAACCGCTCGAACAGCGCTGGACGAAACAGTGGCTTTTCTTCGCGAACTCGGTGCGCTATGCCTCTGCCATGACGGGCGCGCCCGACTACGCCGCGTTCAAACACGGCTGGTGGGACATGACGAACAATCTCGCGGAGATGAAGGAAATGATCGAGCTCAAGGCATCAGTGACGAGGATGAGAACATCAAAGTGAATCCCGGAAATATTTTACGATAACAGTAGTAAACGACTTCATTGACGGCGGCGCTGCGCAGCGGGGAAAATAGCGGGGCACCGATCGACGGTGTCAAAGTAATCGCGCAATGAGGGCAGGTACCGCGGTCTCTACGCTCATGATCCGCTCACCTGCGTGCACGGGCAGAAACCCGGCGGCAACAAGTTTCTCGATTTCATACGGGATAAAACCGCCTTCGGGACCGATCGCAAGAGTTACCGGTCGGCCCACATTCCGCGGGCAGGCTTCGGCAGAGACGGGATGAGCTACAAGAGAAAGTGTCCCTTTGACAAGGCCGGGCAGTTCGTCCTCGACAAAGGGCTTGAACAGCGGCCGCTGCAGGACCACGGGCAGGACCGTGTCGCGGGCCTGCTCAAGACCGAGCACGAGCTGTTCGTTCACGGCTTCCTCGTTCAGGAAAGGGGTCTGCCAGAAACTCTTCTCTATGCGAAAGGAATTGACCAGGTAGATCTGTTTCACACCCAGACTGCTCACGGACCGAAGCACGCGCCTCAGCACCTTTGGCCTCGGCAACGCGAGAATGAGCGTAAGCGGGAGTTTCGGCGGCGGCATATGGTCAAGGTGGACCTCCAACTCAAGCAGTGATCCGTCCAAGTACGTGACTTTCCCGATGCCGATGCGATCATCCAGCACTCCCACGCGAAGCTCATCGCCAACAGAGGCGCGGTGCACGGCGAGTACATGCTTGAGACGTCGGCCCTCCAGCCGTGCGCGGTCCGCATCCCCGATAAAATCGTCTTTAAAAAGAAGGATTAGGTTCATTGGAAGGACTGATGTGCGACAAAATACATTGAAACCGCAGAAATAGCGCTACATAAAAGCGGTAAACGGCGAACACCGTATCACGCGCCGACGCACTCTTTTTACCGATTCACCATTCTTACCCTCTGCGCACGCTGCGGTAAAGGTACCGGGCTTCTATTCAAAAGGTCCGTACTGCACCCTCACGATCGTGATTCGCGCGTCGCCCTTCGGGCGCTTGACCATGACCTCGTCGCCCTCGGCCTTCTTCATGAGAGCCCTGGCCATGGGAGAGTCCATACTGATCAGGTTCTTGGCGGCATCAAATTCATCGGGACCAACGATGCGGTATTCGCTGACGGTCCCCTCTTCATCCTCAAGACGGACCCAGGCGCCGAAAAACACCTGCGCTTCATTGTCCGGCTTGCCGGCCACGACCACGATATGTTCAAGCCGGTCTTTGAGATGGTGGATGCGGGAATCGATCTCGCGCAGCTGTTTCTTGCGGTAGATATACTCCGCGTTCTCGGACCGGTCCCCCTCGGCAGCGGCCGCGGCAAGCGCCGTGGTCACCTCAGGACGCTTCACCCGCCAAAGATATTCGAATTCATCATTGAGGCGCTTCTTTCCTTCCGGCGTAATATATTTTGAACCCGGTTGCTGCGGTGGTCGGTATCTGCTCATCGTAAAGAATAACCCTTCAGGCGGAACGGGAAAAATGCCGGCTGGAATTGCTTTCACAACTATAAGGCGTTTACCGCATGTTGTCAACGCCCTTCTCCTGCGGGAATACCTTTTTTCCTGACGACGGCGAGTTCGGTGACTCGCTCATTCAATCAGAACGCGGGACGGAGTTGAGAGTGGGGCAGGAGTTTAACGGTTGTGTCCTTCCCCACCCTGAAGCGTTTCCCTTCATCTTTCAATTCCTCAATATCGACCACATCGCCTCTCTTCAATCTTCTGAAATCATGGTTTCGATCTGTGCTGTCCTTATCGAGTCGCGTTACAAGCTTTCGTTCTCCTCCAGCGCAGAGATAGAACTCGACCTTGCCCTTTGAAACCAGCGGCTCGCTCACCACGCGAAAAGCGCTCGGACCGCAGATATCGGCGAGCGAAAGGGCGTCCCGCCGGAGGACGAGATAAGAAAATTTCAGGGAGTCCTTTCGCAAGCCCGTTAGCTTGTCGATCTCCTGCACGCGCAGGGGCGGCTCCCAGGGGATGTCCTCATGGCACCAGTCCCTGATATTCGCGAGCGCGGGACATTGAACGCCGCCCAAGCAGGGAGAATAGACGTTAAAGCCCAGCCCCAGGATGCCGTCCCTGACCTCGAGCACGTCGCGAGACGTTTCGCGCAGGGCCGGCTCTATAATGATACAGCTGCCGTCATCGGCAAGGAACCTCTTCAGGATGCTGTCCAAGAATTCAACTCGCGTCGCAATCCTTTTTTCGTCATGAACAAACAGCTCGTTCAGAACGTTCGACAGGATGATCATGTCAAAATGTCCGTGCACAAAGCGCTCCACGCTCCCGATGTCCGCTTGGATTGTTTTCAGTGACGCATCGAGAGCATGCTTGTTCCTGGTGAATAAAAAAAGCTCCTCTGCTTCCTTCAAGTTTCCCAGAACCTGATCAACGGCGGTGAACGCAAGCACTGGCTTCTGTTTACGGCGCGAGAAGAATTCCAGCGTGCCGAGCACGGCGGTGCCGGGACCGGCGCCGATATCGAGGATCCGGATCTTTTCTTTTGAAAATAGGCCCCGGGGATGGAGAAGTAGTTCCTGCAGCGGTTTGTGGATTTTGGAGAGGTTCGCCGGTAAAAAATAGGCCCGGTAGGCTTTCCGCAGTCCTCCGTCCTTGAGGTAGGCCTCGGGAAGGACCTCACGCTCCCTGGTAAGGAGCCGGGAAAGCCGGACAACGTCAGATGCCAGGGCCCGCAGTTCATTCTGGGATATGTTCGGTGCTATGGTCATGATCGAGGAAGATTGACAGGTAGTATCCGTGGAGAGGAAACCACCTACTTATTCAGGAGAACAGGCGTTGCCAGCGCTTTGCGGAGGGTTTTGCTCGTTCCGAATCGTTCCTTGAACAGGGTATCGGCCCACTGATAGTCATCCCGGATCATCACCGACTTAAGCTTGTTCGAACCATCGCGGTAATACTGGATCGTGCCGATGTAGACCGCCTCGTCGTCGGGCCTGATCTCAACCTGGAAGGGACTTTCGAAAGTGTAGGCTTCCGCGAGGTCGCGGGGATTGTGCGCCGTGTAGAACGTGCCGCCTGTAAAATAGAGGGAACTGTCCTTGTTGATCTTGATAAAGAATTCCTTTTCCAGCGTCGTCTTAAATGAGTCGGCGAAAATTTCCAGATCGTTTGTTTTGACGTCCCTGGGCCGGTTCCCACAGTAGAGGATAAATAGGTTTTTCAAGTTCTCTTCGCGCTCGATCCCGAACGCTTGTTCGCCCTCCTGGAGCGGCGGATGGAGCTCGATCCGGCCCACGATCACGACCCTGTCCGGCGAAACGCTCATCAAGTTCGACACCTGCGGCTCCGGCAGCGCTGCGCATGCGCACACCCACGCCAGCGCGAAAACAAGCACGACGGTCCGCACGGTCATCTTCCTTGATATCACGCCCATCGTTCGTTCATCCTGCCTATTCAACGATCGTTACGACCATGCCCGAGCCCTGTCCCGCGACCCTGCTCGCGACAGTGCCAAGGACATGCTTTGGCGAGTGATGTGACCGCCCCAGCACAATGGTCTGGTAGCCATTGTCCCTGGCCTCTTCAACAAGACTGTCTGCGACATCCGTTGAATCGGAAAGAAATTTTGTCTGGACCTTGCCGGCCGGGATTTTCTTGGCGGCCAGCAGGTCCGCTGCCCGTTTGAACACCGGCTCCATCTTCGTCTTCCGGTCCGCAAGCCACTTGTCCACGACTTTTTTTCGATCCTTTTTCTCGTCTTCGGAGAGGATATGCCCCTCATCCCAGAATATTGCGGGGAGGTTCGGCAGCACGTGTACAAGACCGACCTGCAGGTCGCCTACCCCTGAGAACTGCTGCGCTACATACTCCACCGCTTTCATCGCGCTGTTAGAATCATCTATCGCTATCAGCATTTTCATCATGGCCTGCCCTCCGGTGATAGGTTAGGTGCTTACGACCCCGATTCAAGACAAATCCAAGTTCGGATAGAAAACAAATACTGCAGGGACCACAAGAGACTCGATCGCTCTAACAGAAGATAATATAAATTGTCCGAAAACGCAAGCTCCGAAGAAAGAAAAGGGGATGATATATCCATCATCCCCTTCCGTCGAAATTGTATTTATTACTTTGTCTTTGCCCTCACCGGCTCATAGGTGCAGAAGGGCTCGGCCGCAAGATAGTCTCCGGAGATCGCATACGCCCGGGCGCGGCAGCCGCCGCAGACTTTGCGGTACTCGCAGATCCCGCACTTGCCGTGGTAATGGTCGAGGTCCCGCATCTCTTGAAAGAGCTTCGAGTCCTCCCATATTTTTGAGAAGGGTTCTTTCTTGATGTCCCCTGCCTCTTCCTCGAGAAATCCGCAAATCTGCACTTTCCCCACATGAGAGACAAAGGCGAAGCTCTGGCCTCCCATGCAGCCCTTGGTCATGGCGTCGAAACCGTGGGACTCGGGCGTGACCGTCTTGCCCTTATCCTTCTCCCCCTGCCGGAATATGCGATAGTAGTGTGGAGCGCAGGTTGGCTTGAACTGGATCGGCGCTTTGTCACGCATCTCGTAGAACCATTTGAGCGTACTCTCGTATTCCGCGGGCGGGATCTCCTGGTCCGCCAGTTCCTTGCCCCTGCCCGTGGGAACGAGCAGAAAGGGATGGTAGGCAACGGCGCCGAGTTTGATGACCATATCGAGCAGCTTCGGCAGGTCCTTCACATTGTGCTTCGTGATAGTGGTGTTCACCTGGAATTCCATGCCGACCTTTTTGAAGTTCTCGATCGCCTTCATCACGGCTTCGAAGGCGCCTTCCACGCGCCGGAAGGCATTGTGGCTCTTCGCATCCAGGCCGTCGATCGAGAGCGATACCCGCATGATGCCGGAGTCCTTCATCTTCTGCGCAAGCTCTTCGGTCACCAGCAGGCCGCAGGGAGCCATGACCATGCGAAGCCCCAACTTGGTTCCATACTTGGCGATGTCATAGATGTCTGGCCGCATCATGGGCTCGCCGCCCGTGAGGATAACGATGGGGTCGCTGAAGGACTTGACGTCGTCCAGGAACCGGAAACATTCCTCGGTGTTCAACTCACCGGGATAGGGGCCGAACTTTGCGGCGGCCCGGCAATGGACGCAGTTCAGGACACAGCTCCTGGTCACCTCCCAGGCGATGAGTCTCGGGAGATATTTCTTTTCTTTGCCCTCGCCTGCGGGGTGGCCATGCCCGTGGGGAGCTTTCGTTGCATGCGGATGAGACATGAAGACTCCTTTATCAAATATCAAACTTATCGGAAAGTCATTTTTTTCTTGTTGCTATTGTAACCAATCAGGCGGGATTAGTAAAGACCAAATTCGGGCTCTTTGACGCTGATCCGTCTATAGTGGTCTCTGTGCGCTCTGAGGTTAAATGACTATTTAGATTTACTGCTTTGCGGCCTTAAAGAGGTTCATGAGCTCAGATAAATCGTGAATCATAAACTCCGGCCCGGCCGTCCGCAATTCCCCCTCGGACCGGAAACCATAGGTCACCGAGCACGTGATAACACCGGCGGCCCTACCTGCGTACACGTCCGTTGTGCCGTCTCCCACGATCACCGTGCGCTCCCTCGGCACCTTGAATTCAGTCATGATCTTCTGCACCGCGTCCGGGGCGGGCTTGAGCGGAAGTCCGGAATCCGCTCCGATGACCAACGTGAAGTAG
The DNA here is from genome assembly GCA_041484745.1 of Nitrospirota bacterium. Classification (GTDB taxonomy): domain Bacteria; phylum Nitrospirota; class UBA9217; order UBA9217; family UBA9217; genus JALNZF01. The sequence continues at coordinate 13,179 of JBGPIG010000008.1, forward strand.
TGTCTGATAGCAAGGCGGTCGAGCAGAGGACCGACAAATTCCATGGTCTTATTGCTGATGATGGCCATGGGCAGGGACTTGAAATGCTCGAGCGTCTTTTTGACCGACGGATAGAGTGAAGAATGGACCACGAGGTTCCGGCGGTGATGCTCCTTATAGAGGTCCACTGCCTCGTCAAGGCGTTCTCTTCGTCCGCCCAGGGAACGCTTCATCAGCGCTTCGGTCCCGTCTCCCACGTACTGCCTGACCGCATCACGCGAGATGGGGCCTGTCCCCACCTGCGCGAGGGCGTGGTTCACGGAAGCGGCAATGTCCTCAAGCGTATTGACGAGCGTGCCGTCCAAGTCGAATATGAGAAGGCCGATGGGTTTCATAGATTAGGATCTTGTTACCTAGGATTTACCTGGAGCTATATGCTGGTCTCGGATGACCACAAAAGAATCTTGAACCTATCGCGGCGTCCAGCCGTAACCAAAAACCAAACCCTTGACACTGATCAAACCTGACAAAAGCTATGATGAAAACGGATACTTCAAAACAATAATCATGCCTCTTCAGGCGGTTATCCGCCCTGATCAGTGTCCAAGGTCCTCGTTCTTGCCGTTTTAAGATTCGCGCGAAGATGTCAAGTCGGAAAAAGGAATAGCATACATATTGAAACAGCAATTGGCCCCGGGTTTACCTTGTCACGCCCAGATATTTCATCGGATTGTCCGATGCGAACCGCAGTGCCCGGTCCTGCGGTACGCCGAGCGCAATCAGGTTTTTCACCGCGTCTGCTAAGGCAATTCCGCTGCCCAGCAGGGTCCCGCCGACGCCGCGGATGGGGCCGCTTCCCCAGCCCGGGCCCCTGACCGAATCGGAGATGAGGAGGATTTTGTCCGGCGACTTCATGTCAAAAAGCATTTTAAGGCTCTGCGGATGGAGGTGCGCCATGTCAGCAATCACCTCGACATAGACGTCCTCGTCCATAAGCCCGAACCCCGCAAGGCCGGGCTCACGGTGATGGAAACCTCGCATTGCGTTGAACACATGCGTGATGCCCATGGCGCCGGCGCGCTTTCCCTCATCAGCCTGCTCGAATGAAGCGTCGCTGTGGCCCATCTGCACCAGAAAACCCTTTTCCCTGCACACCTCGATCACCCGGAGTGCGCCCGGCAGCTCAGGAGCGATGGTGATGATCTTGATGAGGTCCTCATAGTCCTCGACAAGCTGCGTAAGAGTCTCCACGGACGGATCGGAAAAGCTCTTTCCGTCCAGCGACCCGGCCCGTTCCGGGTTCAGGAACGGCCCTTCAAGATGAACGCCGAGGATCTTCGCTCCCTCGCGCTGCGCGTCCATGGCGCGCCGCACCGCTCCCATGTTGTCGCGCATACCATCAATGGTACCCGGATAGATAGTCGGGAGAATCGCAGACGTTCCGCGCTCACCGTGAATGGCGGCCACATGGAGGACGTCGTCCTGCCGCCGCGTACGCGTATCGTAATCGCCCGCGCCGTGCACATGAATATCGATGAGATACTGCTTGTTTCCGACAGTGTAAGCCATAGTGGGCTCCGTTCCAAAGTACAAAATGCGAAAGGCATTATTGATGATCTGCTAAGAAGTCGATTTAACCGCTGAGGCACAGAGAACGCAGAGAAAATCTATATTATTTCAAGGTGCATTTCTCCGCGTCTCAGCGCCTCCGCGGTAGATCAGGACTTTTTTTCGAATATATCAAATCAATAGACCCGTACCGTTATTTTGCACGTTGCACAATGAACGCCGAACTGATTCTACGTGATCTTTCCCCGCCGAGAGAAAAACTCGCTCAAGGCCAGCCGCACCACGGCGCCGCGGTCCCACGGCTGCTTCAGCTCGCTGCTGAGCTCGGCCGCCACCTCGTCCAGCGCATCGAGGTGTTCGTCTTCGAGCAAGAGCGTTACTTCCACGAGGCCGTGCTCCTCATGACCTTCGTGGCCCTGCTCGTGATGCTGGTGTGAATGATCGTGTTTATCTCCCATAAAACATCCTCCGCCTATGCGAAACGCATAGGGCATCGCGCTGAGCGCATAGCATCTTGGTCTCTCCGCTCAAAAAGGCAACTTCATCATCACCGGCATGGTGAAGAACAGCGCAACAGTCGAGACCGTGATGCTTGCCGCCGCAAGCGGCACGTCCAGATCAAACTCATCGGCGATCACGAGCGAGAGCACCATTACCGGCATGGCCCCCTCGATAGTGACTGCCTTGAGCGTTTCCCCCGTCAGGGTAAGCCGCGATCCGACCCACCAGGCAAGGGCCGGCGCGAGCAACAACTTGATCGCAAGCGCGGGGACCGCTATCAACAGCCGTTGTACATCGCGGAAATCAAGCGCCAGGCCCACGGTGAATATCATTATCGGGACCACAGCCTTGCCCATGAGTCCTACCGTGTTCATCGCCACCTGCGGGACCGTTATCCCCGCAAGGTGGACCGCGATACCTGCGGCCACACCCCACAGCGGCGGGAGTGAGAATACGCGTTTGAGCGATGCGCCGAAGGACACGGTCTTTCCGTTTCCGTACCGTGCCGCAATGAACACGCCGACCGTCAGCAGGATCGGCGTTGACGCCAACAGGTCATAGAGCACCGCAACATACCCATACTGCGCGCCGAGCATCTCGGTGATGACGGGAAGCCCGAGATACATTACATTGCCGAATGCCGCGGAGAGCATCATGACTCCGAACACCGGACGGGGTATATCCGTATATCTCGACAGGAGGGTATAGACCGCAAACGCAACGGCGATGCACGCTATGACGACCACAGCCCCAGCCAGCGGTATGGAGACGAAGCTCCGGTCTACGGGGGCAGTCGCCATCAGACCAAAGGCAAGCGCGGGAATAAAAAAATGAAACACCGCCACGCTCAACGCATGACGGACCTGGTGCCGGTCAAGCCCGCCGGGGTTGAAAAACCGCCATGCGTACCCCGCTGCGATGATCAGCCCAAATGAGTACAAAACCTCGTTGATAGGGGCTCCCTTTTTTCAAGTATGCCGGCACTTCAGGATTAGGAATGCCGTTCATGCTTGATATTTTACCTTCTTTTAATTAAAGATGCCAGCACAGTTTTTGTTTGTCACAGAGACACTATTCTGCCTTTGACAAGTCCTACGACGTACCTTATAATACCCGCTGTCTGAGAAAAAGGCGGCCGCGTGGTCCGTCACTCTAACGTCTGAAGGGAGCAAAACTATGCAGCTATGGATCGGATTGCTTGCAGTGATCATCATGGGAGGAGGGCTGGGAGGCATTTTTTACCTCGTTATCAAACAGCAGACGGGGATCAACACGAAAATGATCCAGTTCCTTGCAGTCATCTTTATCCTCCCCCTGATACTCGTCCTCGGCATCTTCAACATCATAGGGAGGGAAACCATCGGCACGCTCCTCGGCGTGGTCATCGGGTATGTGCTTTCGGGGTTTGGAAAAGAATAGACTGGCAAAAGCAATAGATATCTTCCAAATATTATCTATGCTAACCGCTTAACCCCTGTTTTTCCATCTTGTCCTTGGGTATGAACGGTATGGTCAACATACCTGGGATGGTCATGACGCAAACAATGGCGAAGAACATCTTGTACCCCACCGCCTGCTGAAGCCAACCGCTCACGAACCCCGGCAGCATCATACCGAGGGCCATGATGCCCGTGGAGATGGCATAGTGCGATGTCTTGTATCTCCCCTGTGCTGAATACATGAGGTAGACCGTGAACACCGTGAAACCCAGTCCATAGCCGAACTGCTCCAGCGCCACGAGCGGATACACAAATCCGATGCCCGGCTGCGCATAGGCCATATACACAAAGAACAGGTCGGGCAGGTGCATGGCGATCACCATGGGCCAGACACACCGTTTGAACCCGAACCGCGAGATCAACCAGCCCCCCAGGATCCCGCCGAAGACCAGGCAGAGGACTCCCACGGTCCCATAAACGAGGCCGACCTCCTTGGTCGAAAGCCCGAGCCCGCCGACGCCCGCCCTGTCCAGCAGAAAGGGAGAGACCAGTTTCAGGAGCATGGCCTCGCCCAGACGATAGAACAATATGAACGCCAGCATGACACCGATCTTTTCCTGTTTGAAATACGAGCCGATGACCGCGGTAAATGATGACCCTGTATTTTTTTCCTGCTGCGCGCGTGCGCTGTCCGCGACAGGGAACGGCAGGGTGAACGTGTGATACATCGCAGCTGCCGCGAAGATCAGCCCTGAAGCGGCCATGACCGTCGACCAACTCCAGGAAATGTCGCTGCTCGACAGTTCGAGCATGCCCGCAAGATATACCAAAAATCCCGAGCCGAAGATCATGGCCAGGCGATAGAACGCCGACCGCAGACCTACAAAAAGCGCCTGTTCCTTTTCCGAGAGCGCAAGCATGTAGAATCCGTCCGTGGCGATATCGTAGGTCGCGGAGACGAACGCCCCTGCGCAGAATGCGCCAAGGGACAGGAAGAAGAACGATTCGGTCCTGAGCGAGAAGGCGACCATGAACATGCAGAGGCTCATCGCCGCCTGCGTAGCAAGGATCCACTTCCGTTTGGTCGCATAGACATCCACGAAGGGACCCCAGAACATCTTGATGACCCAGGGCAGATAGAGCCAGCTCGTCCAGAAGGCGATGTGCGCGTTGTCGATCCCCATGCGCTTGTAGAGGATGACCGAGACCGTATTGATCAGCACATAGGGAAGGCCTTCAGCGAAGTAGAGCGAGGGCAGGAATACCCAGGGATTGCGGAAGGTTGAGGATTTTTTCATGAAGGCAAGAGTAGCAGATTGATGGGGAAACATCCAGGAAATTCGTTTCGGTCCCCCCTTCCTCGTTCGTCAAAAGGACCGTTCAGACTGCCTGCATTATTGGCGGCCATTCATATTGTTATACTTGAGGATAGCCTCTTGCGCCTCAGACGTTCCGATTTTATTTAGCACCCGCGCGGCACTGAGGCGGACAAAATCATCGCTATCTTCGTCCAGCACCTTGATCAGAGCCTTCACC
>JBGPIG010000009.1:0-17976 GCA_041484745.1 Nitrospirota bacterium
CAGGCGCGACTCGCGAGTCCCCGCGATGCCGTTATTATTGCGCTCAGAATGCAGCGGCTCTGTGACAGGCTGGGAACGCAGACGCGATGGAATGAAGAAAAGAGATGTCTGGAGATTTTGATGAAAAAGGAGGAAAGTTGAAAAAAACGAGCGTGAAAGCGTAAATGATAAGGACTGAGGACTGAGCATTTCCTCACTCATCCTCAGTCCTCAGCACTTGTCAATCATCCATCACCTCGTCAAATGCCGGTACTTAATTCTGTGCGGCTGGTCCGCATCGGCCCCGAGCCGCTTCTTCCGATCTTCCTCATACTCGGTAAAGTTTCCGTCAAAGAAAGACACCTTGCTGTCGCCTTCAAACGCGAGGATGTGCGTTGCAATCCTGTCGAGGAACCAGCGGTCGTGGCTGATCACGACTGCGCAGCCCGCAAAGTTCTCCAGCCCTTCTTCAAGCGCCCGCATCGTGTTCACGTCAATATCGTTCGTGGGCTCGTCAAGGAGCAGAACGTTCGCCTCTTCCTTCAGGATCCGCGCCAGGTGGACGCGGTTCCGTTCACCGCCGGAAAGCACGCCGACCTTCTTCTGCTGGTCCGTGCCTCCGAAGTTGAAGCGCGACACGTAGGCGCGGGAGTTCATCAGGAGCTTGCCGAGCTGAACCTGTTCCTGGCCGCCGGTGATAACCTCCCAGATGGTCTTGTTCGGGTCGAGCACGTCGCGGCTCTGGTCCACATACCCGAGCTTCACGGTCTCGCCGACCCTGATCGTGCCCTTGTCGGGCTTGTCCTGGCCCGTGATCATGCGGAAGAGCGTGGTCTTGCCAGCGCCGTTCGGCCCGATCACGCCCACGATGCCGCCCGGCGGGAGCATGAAGGACATGCCCTCGACGAGGATGTTGTCACCGTAGGCCTTGGTCACATTCTCCGCCTCGATCACCACCTTGCCGAGCCGCGGTCCCGGCGGAATATAGATCTCCAGTTCCTTGCCGCGCGCCTCGGTCTGCTGGCGGAGCAGTTCATCATAGGAGCTGATGCGCGCCTTGGATTTCGCATGCCTGCCCTTGGGCGACATCCTGATCCATTCAAGCTCGCGCTGGAGCGTCCGCTGGCGGTCGCTCTCGGTCTTTTCCTCCTGCTTCAGGCGCTCGCCCTTCTGCGCAAGCCAGGAAGAATAGTTCCCCTTCCAGGGAATGCCCTGGCCGCGGTCGAGTTCCAGGATCCAACCCGCGACATTATCGAGGAAGTAGCGGTCATGGGTCACGGCGATGACCGTGCCTTCGTATTTTTGGAGATGGTGTTCGAGCCAGGCTACGGACTCGGCATCGAGATGGTTCGTCGGTTCGTCGAGCAGCAGGATGTCGGGCTGCTGAAGCAGCAACCGGCAGAGCGCTACACGCCGCTTCTCTCCGCCCGAGAGTACCTTGACCGCCATGTCACCCGGCGGGCAGCGCAGAGCGTCCATGGCCATCTCAAGCCTGCTGTCCAATTCCCAGGCGTTCAGATGGTCCAGCTTTTCCTGCACCTTGCCCTGGCGTTCGATGAGCTTGTTCATCTCGTCGTCGGACATGGGATTGGCGAAACTCTCGTTGATCGCGTTGTACTCGGCAAGGAGGTCCACGGTGCCCTGCACGCCCTCTTCCACAACCTGGCGCACGGTCTTGGCCGGATCGAGCTTCGGCTCCTGTTCGAGAAAGCCGACGGTATAGCCCGCTGAGAGCACCGCTTCGCCCACGAATTCCTTGTCCATGCCGGCCATGATCCGGAGCAGCGAACTTTTCCCCGAGCCGTTCAGGCCGAGCACGCCGATCTTGGCGCCGTAGAAGTACGAAAGATAGATGTCCTTCAGCACCGGCTTCTTGTCGTAGAACTTGCCCACTCCCACCATGGAGTATATTATTTTGTTCGGTTCATTTGCCATTCTTGTCTCTGAAACCTCCCGCGTAAGATAGACCCTTTTGTACACTGTATCATGGCAATGTGTCAACCGAAAACAATAGCTCGTTCATATTTGTAACTATTCAGGTGAATGGGTAGAAGGCTGAAGGTGAAAGTTGAATTTACTTCAGCCGTCAGCCTATAGCCTAAGCACCGAGTAGTTACAAAATATATTTTTTCGTGTTGACCGTTGAGGACATCGGGCATCCCCGTATTTGCTGGTGCAATACTATAGTTGTAGGTAAAATTTTATTAGCCGAAGGGAAAACATGCCAGCGTTGCAGGACTATTGACAGGATCTATGGTATGAATCTAACCTATTCAATATGTTACAAATGTGGCATAAATTATGCTGATAGTTGAGTATATATATTATGAGGGGAAATTACATGTCGTCGGAAAACAGGAGACAGGGACTCCCTGCATCACAGGCACAGGAGATTGTGAATATCTTAATGGACAGCGAAATGTACCTTGAGCTTCCCTTGAAAGAGAGGAATGAGTTGTTAAGACATCTCGCGCAAACATTTTCCATCCACGCGGCAACCGGACCCAACACCACGTCCGCTCAAATCGTCGAATAATATTCATGTATCCCGCGGAAAACAAGGGCGTCCTGCCCAACGAAAAGATTGACATCTTGAAATACATTCGTTAAAATAGGTCTGCATTTTGTACAATCCCGGATGGCGCTGCGGATTTTGTTTTTTTGGCCCGAAGCCCGTTTTTTTATGAGTGGATAGATGCGCGCGGCGGGAGAGGCTCATGCACACACAAGCACGGTATTCGGAAAGAACCTCATTACCTTGGTGGAGTCCGTCATAAAACCTATGAAAAAAAACACTGTTATTCCGCTGTTTCTTATTATTCTGTTTGCCCTGGGCCTTCCCCTTGCTTACGGGGCCGCGCCGGAAGAAGGCTGCGTGACGGCAAAATGCCACTCGGGCATGTTAAAAGCTAAATATATCCATCCGGCGGCGGAACCCTGTGATACCTGCCACCAGTCAATCACAACGCCGCATCCCCAGAAAAAGACAAAGACCTTCAAGCTCACGCAGGAGGTCCCCGGCTTGTGCGCACAGTGTCATCCTCCGTTCGGCACCATGAAATACGTTCATTCGCCCGTCAAAGACGGGACGTGCACGCACTGCCATAATCCGCACGAGTCGGCGGAACCGAAGCTCCTCGTCCAGCCTGTCAAAGACCTCTGTACGTCATGCCATCCTGACAAGATCGACTACAAATATACCCATGGTCCCACCGCTACGGGCGACTGCACGTCATGCCATAATCCGCATGAGTCGAAAAATGCGCGCTTGCTCGTTAAAAACGGCGCTGAGCTCTGCTTCATTTGCCATGTCGACATGCAGGGTGAGCTCAAGAAGAAATTCGTGCACCCGGCGCTGGAGGGCGGCTGTACCTCCTGCCATAATCCGCACGGTTCCGCCGTGAAAAAGTTCTTCCCGGCGGCGGGCGCCGAGCTCTGCTACCAGTGTCATCCCCAGATTGAAAGCAACCTCAAGGCGGCAAAAAGCATCCACCCGCCCATTAAGACCGAGAAGGCCTGTGCGTCCTGTCATGCTCCCCATGCGGGCGATGCGCCAAAGCTCTTGTCAAAAGCCGTCAAGGACGTCTGCCTCGACTGCCATAAGGGCTTCATCAAAAAAACCCAGACCGTCCTCCACGGCCCCATCAAAGACGGGACCTGCACACCCTGCCATGACCCGCATGGCACGCCATACGACAAGCTGCTGACGAAACCATACTCACCCGAGCTCTATGTGTCCTACAGTGATAACGAATTTCAGCTTTGTTTCAGCTGCCATAATCGCGACCTGCTCAGATTTCCGACCACATCCTTCGCGACAGGCTTCAGGGACGGGGACAAAAATCTGCATTACCTGCATATCAACAGGAAGGACCGCGGCAAGAGCTGCAAAGCCTGTCATGTGATCCATGCCGGAGAGAACCCGAAATTGATTGCGGACAAGATCCTCTTCGGGAAATGGAATCTTCCCTTGAACTTCGTCAAAACCGAGACAGGCGGCAGCTGTGCGCCGGGATGTCATCAAAAATACATCTATGATAGAAAACATCCGGGCAAAGAGGCGGAGCCGGAAAATGCCAAAGGAAAGGACAAAGCAAAGACGAAATAGAGCTTGCATTCTATTGCCGATATCTTCAGGAACGTCATTCCAGCGAAAGCTGGAACCCAGTCCTTACAAAAACCTCTGGATGCCGGATCAAGTCCGACATGACGGAAAAAGGACTATCAGGTCATCAAAGAAATTCAGAATCCGATATGAGGTTTGTACAGCCCATGCAAAAAATACTGCCGAAATCCTATTTCAACAGCTTTGTGCTGAAAAGCACGCTCCTCTTTGCCGGCGCAGCGCTTTTGACGGCGGCGGTCTTCTATCTTGCCTCCCAGGAACGAGGGTCTACCTATGCTGAAAGCTACAAGCTCATTGCCGAGCTGAACCGCGTCCTCGTCACAAAATCACTTATCTTGTTTTCCTTCACCCTGCTGCTGAGTATCGCGGGCATCATCATAATTTCCATTGCCTATTCCCACCGGGTGGCCGGTCCCCTGTACAAGCTCGGCATCCATGCGCGAAAAATATCATCGGGGGACCTCGCAACATCAGTCCGGCTGAGGACCAATGACGTCCTTCACGTGTTGGCTGACGATCTGAACGGTCTTACCGGCCGTTATCGCGACCTGCTCCTCCAGGTGGAAACAAAGACCCGGGAGCTTGCGGCGCTCATGGACAACCCCGGGAAACAAACCCCTCCGGCCGACGAAATATCTAAAAGGATCGATGAGATCAAAAAGGTGCTCAATCAGATCAGACTATGAGGCAAAAAACCGTGCTCGCCTTGATTTTCCTCATATCAGTCCTCCTGGTCATGGTCGTCTTCAGCGTGGAAAATCAGCCGCATGCTTTCAAGGAATGTTCATCATGCCATGTCTCGCGGGACCCGTCAGGGGCCAGGGCCCGCCAGATGACCGGGCCGGTTACCCTGCTCTGCAACACCTGTCATGAGAAGACCCTTGCCGAGGGTTATATGCATCCGGTGGATGTCAGGCCGGAGCATGTCGCCATTCCCGCCGACATGCCGCTCTCCCGCTCCGGAGAATTAACCTGCAGCACCTGTCACGATGTCCACGCCGACTATAGCACGCCGTACGGCGCCCCTTCTCATTTCCTAAGACGCCAGGAAGGGGGAAACGCATTCTGCAAGATCTGCCATCAGAATTTGGGCGCTTTGAGCCAGGGGCATAAGGCATCACTGGGTGAAGCGCATTTCCGGTCTCAATATATCGCTACCGCTTCCTCGCAGGAAATAGACCCCATGTCAAAGAACTGTATATCCTGCCATGACGGGTCCTTCGCCTCCTCGGCCACGATCAGGGCCGGCAGGTGGAACCATAATAAAAGCTTTTTGCAGCATGACCTGGGCAGCCATCCGATCGGCCTTGATTATGAAGCAGCACGACGCAACCGGGGAAGTAAAACAGACCTGAGGCCCATCGACATAGTCGATCGCAGGATACGGTTCTTCAAGGGAAAGGTGGGGTGCGGGTCCTGTCATGACCCCTTCTCGACCATCCCGAAAAAACTGGTCATGAGCGACGAGCATAGCAAGCTTTGCTTCTCATGCCATATCGCATAACCGTAGAAGCATGAAACCACATATTTTAACCACAGAGCGCACAGAGCAAAACTTTTAAATTTTCTAAAACTGCGTGAACTCTGTGGTGCGGGGATCTTCTCCCTGTGGAAGGATTAAAAGACGGCAAAAGAGATCGGTACTATGAGAGCACAGAGAGGGCGGGCAACTGTGTTCTCGTACCCAATTACTATTTCGTGATTTTCTCGGTGTTCTCTGTGGTAGATGTTGACACTACGCATTATGAAGCACGGGGGTGACTATGGCGCCGGCAATCCGACGAAAAAATTATTTTACAAACAAGGCCTTTCAGACCAGATTCATTATCCCATTTATCCTGGCCACGTCCCTGGCGAACATTATCACGGTCACCCTGTTCATCGTCCTGGCCAGGAACAAGATCGACAGCCTGCTGTATTCCATGCGACTGCCTCTTACCAGCGCCGCAGTGCTTCTTTCCCCGGCGGCATTCACTGCAGGCATCGTTGCCGTCGTGTCCATCAGTCTCCTGTTCCTGTGGGCGGCCCGGGGAATGTATCATAGAATTGCGGGGCCGCTCCACCAGATCGGGTCCGGCCTCGATAAAATCGGCAACGGCGATCTCAGCACCAGGATCACCCTGAGGGACAAAGACGAGTTCAAGGACTTTGCCGGCGAGATCAATTCCATGGTCAAGGAACTCAGCCGCCGGTTCACGAACGTAAATAACGATGTGGAGGCCCTGGCAAAAGCGGCCGACACCCTGAAGACCTCGCCGCAAACTGCGGAATCCCGGGCCGCATTCGAGAGCATGAAGAAGACAGCCGGTTCTTTGAAGGAGCAGATACGGGCTTTTAAGATATGACCACTTCCACTATCATACTGGCTGTCGTGCTCTCCGCGGTCTCCCCTAACGGGACAGACGGCGCGCATAACGGCCCGCTGAAGGTGCCGTGCATCGAATGCCACACGCACCTTCCCTTCCCCGAGAGCACGCTGTCGCTCCGCAGCGACCTTGGAGCCGTATGCGGTACGTGCCATCAACACTATCACGGCACCGATGCAATGCGGTCTCATCCCGTGAACCTGGTCCCGTCCATGCGCGTCCCTCCTGATATGCTGCTCGACAACGAGGGCCGGATCGCATGTATTACCTGCCATGCCTTTCATGGAGAATATCGCGATGAGAAGGGCGACAAGCGATTTTATCTGAGAAGGTCCCCGGGAAAGTCCTTCTGCTTCAGCTGTCACAAGAAATTACCGGGAATGCCGGAGAATAAACCTTAGCGCGTACTCAGCAGTTCATTGACGGCAAGCGAGTCCTGTCGTCCTTCGATGACCGGCCTTAGCAAGTCGTTTTCTATGCTGTTAATGTTGAAGTAACTATTCAGGTGGATAGACTGAAGGCAGAAGACTGAAGGTAAAAGATAACAATTGTGTTCAATCATACAAGGATATCTGAACCAGAAAGACCGGGCATACCGTTTTACCACGTTCAGTCTTCAGTCTTACAACCTTCAACCTGAATAGCTAAATCTTCACCGGGGGGCAATCCATGACGCGAACGCGTTTCTCTCTGCCGCTTGCTGCGGCGTCCGCTGTTCTCACGATTTTTTTCATACTCTCTCCCGCAAGCGTCGATGCGGTCGAACACGTTGTCCCGACAGACTTCGCGAGCATCCAGGCGGCGATCACGGCGGCGGTCGCCGGCGACTCGGTCCTGGTCGAGCCGGGCATCTATCTGGAAACCATTACGCTGAAGGACGGCGTCTCCATCAGCGGCCGCGAGACCGCACGGACGTTTTTGAGCGGCAACGGCAACGGTACCGTGATCAGCGCCGACGGACCGATCAATACCAGCATCCGCAATTTTACCTTTGTCAACGCATCCATCGGGGTCCGGAGCTCGAACAACCCGGGCAGCGTAAGCATCACGAACAACGTGTTCCAGGTCGGCATGGGAGGCGTTGCAGTCGCCATACAGACCTCCCCCCTCACCGAGGTCGTCAACAACGTTTTTTTCCAGAACGGGACGGCTGTCAGCTGTGACTCTGATATCAAGATCATCAACAACATCTTCGCGAATAATTCGGCAACGATCTCCAACACCACGGTCATCCCCGCGAATATCTTTAACAATGCCTTCTCCAGCAACGTCCAAAGCATCCCCACGGGCACGGCCGCGGTCACGGGAGATCCGCTCTTCGTGGACCCCGGCAATCGTGACTTCCACCTCCGGGAGAACTCTCCCTGTATCGATGCGGGGAATGCGGCCTACACGGACAACTTCGACTTTACGCAGAGCGACATCGGCGCGTACGGCGGTCCCTTCGCGGACCTGACCCCCTTTCCCGTCGCGGGCCTGACCATTACGTCCTCGACGGACACGTCGATCTCACTCACCTGGTCGCCGAACAACTGCTACCTCATGACGAGCGCGGCTGCGCCCGGCACCTATTCGATCTGGTACGGCAATGCATCAGGCGATTATAACGGCCAAGACGCCGAGGGCGGGATGTCGCCGTCTCCCATCGATCTCTTGTCACCCACTGTCAGCTTCGCGATGACGGGACTGAATCCTTCTCCCACCGCCCCCGCCGCGCCGGTCCTTGACCAGCCGAGTCCGCGCGACTCAAAGCTCGTGCTCGCCTGGTCCGCGGTCTCCGGCGCAACAGGCTACAAGGTGTATTACGGCATCGCATCGCAGTTCGAGAACACCCTTGATGTCGGAGACACGACATCCCATACGCTTACCGGACTCACGAACGGCCAGACATACCGCGTCGCAGTATCGGCCTATGCCCAGGCGCAGTATTTCATCGTGGTCTCCGCCACGTACGGTACTGACCAGGCCTTCGAGCATGAGAGCGCGAATTCTCCCGAGGTATCGGTCAAAATAGGACCGATACGGGAGAGCTTTTTGTCAAACGTCAAGACCGACTTTCCCGAAACGGTGACGTCCTTTCCTCCGCTGTCGAACTCGCGCCGGGGTTGTTTCATTGCCACGGCCGCATACGGATATTACTCAGCGCCCGAGGTGCAGGCCTTGCGGGATTTCCGGGACCGCTATCTCCTGACCACCGCGTTCGGGACGGCATGTGTTGAATGGTATTACCGGCATGGTCCCGCCGCGGCGGCGTTTCTGAACGCCCACCCCGGATTCAAGCCCGCGGTGCGGGCCGCGCTCATGCCCGCCGTGGGTGCGGCGGTCTTCATGACGCGGACGTCGACGGTGATGAAGGCCGGCGTTTTTCTGATGATCGGGTCCGCGATCACCTTTGGTTTGATGCGAAAAAGACGAGCAGGTACGGGAGGGCTTCGTTGAAAAAAACCATTCTGCTTCTGATCCTTCTGCTTCTTCCCTCGGCCGCAGCGGCCGCGGACCCGCTCCTGGACCAGCCCCGCTGGTCGCTGGAGGTAACGGGCGGCACGTTCACTCCGTCGCTCGGTAACTGGTCGCGCTACTACGGCAGGAGGGACATGCCCGAATATGCGACCTCGCTGGCGTACAAGTTTTCCCCCCGGGTCGAGCTCGGTGTCGGGGCCGGCTCCGTCAGGGGCCAGGGGCAGGCCTATGCAGCGCTTCACGGGACCCTGGTCGGCAACGTGACCTATGAGCTCTATCCGGTCCATGTCTTTGCGCTGGTGCGCGGCGTGGTAAGCGAAGGGCAGTGGCTCGTCCCCTATGTCGGCGGCGGTTGGACCAGGATGTTCTATCAAAAGAAGGTCCAGGACCAGGAGACCGTGCGCGGCGCTGCCGACGGATATCACGTCAGAGGGGGGTTGCAGTTCGCCCTGGACCATCTGGACCAGAGTGCGTCGAACAGGATGTATCTCGATTACGGCGTGCACCATACCTGGTTTCTGATCGAGGCCGAATACACCCGGGCGGTCGCGCGCTCCACTTCGACCGACCTCGGCGGCACATCGTACCGGGGGGGCCTGCTCTTCGAGTTTTAACCGGCAGGGAACGAAAATGGGGCAAGGGTCAACATGACGAAAATTATTAGGAACAAACCCGCAATAAATAACCTCCATCAAAAGGATAATAAAGAGCATCCTTCCCCACATTATTTAAATGTCGATGTGTTCTCGTTACGGCAACGATGGGTCCTTCTGGGGTTGATTCTTTTGCTTCTTGTCATCGTGCGCATAAGACTCCTGGAAGTTCCCCTTGAGCGCGATGAAGGAGAGTATGCCTACATGGGGCAGTTGTTGCTTCATGGCGTCCCCCCGTACAGCGCGGCCTATAACATGAAATTCCCCGGCACCTACCTGATGTATGCGCTGATCATGTCTTTATTCGGGCAGACGATCCAGGGCATACATCTGGGGCTGCTGGCGGTGAACTGCCTGACCGTGCTGCTCATCTTTTTCCTCTGCAAAAAAATAGTCAACGACTTCGCGGCAGTCATCGCGAGCGGGACCTATGCCGTCCTTTCCCTAAGCCCGTCTGTTTTTGGATTTGCGGCCCACGCGACCCATTTTGTAATACTGCCGGCTGTTGCAGGCGCGCTGTTCTTGCTGACTGCTGTTGAAAAAAATAAGCCCGGCTTTTACGTACTGTCCGGCGCCCTGTTCGGCCTGGCTTTTCTGATGAAACAGCCGGGCTTTTTTTTCGTGGCCTTCGGCGGTTCCTACATTCTGTACCGCTTCCTGTTCTCCTCACCAGCCTATCCCGTGAAAGAAAAATCGCCGAATCTCACGCTGTTCACGCTTGCCGCGCTGCTGCCGCTGCTCGTCACCTTTATTTGGCTATACACTGCCGGCGTTTTCGGCAAGTTCTGGTTCTGGACCGTTCAGTATGCCGCGAAGTATGGCGCTCAGGTCTCCCTTCCCCGGGCTATTGCCATATTTAAATACAGAATGGCATCCTTGACCAACGGTTTTCCGCTTCTGTGGTTCATGTCCGGCATTGGTTTTCTCTTCGTCATTTTCCTTCGTGAATTGAAAGTAAACAGGTCGTTCATTATTCTTTTCAGCATATTTTCGTTTTTATCGGTCTGCCCCGGATTTTACTTTCGCGAACACTATTTCATTACCCTGCTGCCCGCGGTCTCAATATTGATCGGGACCTTTTTTAATTATCTCAGAGAGAAGAGCAGCGCATTTTCAAAATCACCTCAGCTAAAATTTGTAGGAATCGGAATTTTCGCCGTGATACTTGTTGTCGGCGTGGTCAACCAAAAAGAGTATTTCATGAAGGATGGTCCTGCTGTCATTTCTCGAAAAATGTTCGGCGACAACCCCTTTCCTGAATCTCTTGAAATTGCGCGCTTTATTGAGGCGCGGAGCTCTCGGGCCGACAGGATATTAGTGTTCGGTTCCGAGCCCCAAATATATTTTTATTCCAAAAGGATTTCAGCTACCGGTCATATTTATACTTATGAATTAATGGAAAAACAAAGTGACAGTTTGTCCATGCAGGAAGAAATGGCGTCGGAAGTCGAGGCCGCGAAACCGAAATTCATCGTGGACGTGCATGTTTCATGGTCATGGGTCGTCACGCCGGAATCTGAAAATTTTATCTTTGGCTGGTTCGGTAACTATGTGAGGTCCGGGTATACGCTGGTCGGAGTAGTGGACATAAAGACCCCTGACGCAACGGTCTATAAATGGTATGATGATGCCAGGAATTACACGGTCCGTTCTCCATCCTATGTGCTTATTTATGAACGCTTAGGGTAACGACCCGGGTTGTACGGAGGGGAAAATGTTGCGCTGCGGAGGCGCTGAGACGCAGAGGGAAAACAATTAACAAAGTGACTATTAAGGTAGATAGACTGAAGGCCGAAGGCTTAAGGTATAAAGATAACAATCGTGTTCAATCGCACAAGGGAATCCGAACCAGAAAGGTCATACATTCTGTTTTGCATCCTTCAGCCTTCAGTCTTACAACCTTCAACCTGAATAGTTTCTCCGCGTCTCCGCGTCTCGGCGGTGATAATGGAAGTTAAAAAATTGAAGCGGGGTCCAATCCTCCTATGAAACTGATAATCCAAATACCATGCTATAACGAGGCGGCGACACTGCCGGTCGCGTTACAGGCGCTGCCGAGGCATATTGAAGGTTTCGACAAGGTCGAGTGGCTGATCATTGATGACGGCAGCTCGGACAGCACCGTCGAGGTCGCAAAGGCGAATGGGGCCGATCATATCGTCAGTTTCGCGAAGAACCAGGGCTTGGCGCGCGTTTTTATGGCGGGGCTTGACGCATGCATAAAACTCGGAGCGGATGTTATCGTGAATACGGATGCGGACAATCAATACGACGCCAGGGACATTCCGTTATTGACAAAACCGATCCTGGACAAAAAGGCGGAACTGGTCATCGGGGCCAGGCCCATTTCCGAAATTAAACATTTCCCGTTCATTAAAAAGCTATTGCAAAATTTGGGGAGCTGGGTCGTACGCTTGGCGAGCAAAACGGACATCCCGGACGCTCCGAGCGGATTTCGCGCGATGAGCCGCGAGGCGGCGCTTCGTCTGAATGTTTTCAATGATTATACCTATACGCTCGAGACCATCATTCAGGCCGGGCAGAAGAATATGGCCATTGTCTCCGTGCCGGTCCGCGTCAACGAAGATTTACGGCCATCGAGGCTTGTGAAGAGCATTCCCGGTTATATGAAAAAATCGGTATCGACCATAGTACGGATATTCGTCGTTTATCGGCCGTTCCGTTTTTTTGCGTCCATCGGATTATTTCTGTTCAGCGCAGGTTTTGTCATAGGGCTCAGGTTCCTCTACTATTTTTCCCAGGGAAGCGGCGAGGGGCATGTTCAGTCGCTGATCCTTGCTTCTATCCTCTTGGGCATAGGCTTTCAAACGATGCTGGTGGCTTTCCTGGCAGACCTGCTCGCGGTGAACAGAAGATTAATGGAGGACGTCCAGTTCCGGTTGAGAAAAATAGGAAACCGGGGGGGAGCAGGACCTTCGGAGGTAGAGCATTAAAATCGGCGTAGTCACATATGATTTTTTTCCATTTAGCGGCGGTATCGGAAGGCATACATATCTTATGTTTTCCCAACTGCAACATTTGGATATCCTCTTCTTCTCCCCTGCCGATAACTCACTGTCTCGTCATGTGCGGATTAACTTCTGGGCTATTCGTTTTTTCAAACAGGTAGGCGTATCGATCTGGTTGTTCTTTAATGTTTACCGGATAATTTCTGAATATCGTCTGGACAAACTGAATATCCATGCCGGCGCTGGCGGAGTTCTGCTCGTTCAAAGACTCCGGATTCCGGTGATTGTAACCTGTCATCACACGTATTGGCAGCAATCCACCTATATAAAATCACAATTCTGGAAGCGAATCTTTCTGCCCTTTGAAAGAAGAACGTATCGATTGGCTGCCAGGATCGTGTGCGTTTCCAACGATACCAGGCGCATTTTAATCGAGCGTTATCATATCCCTGAAGAAAAAATTGATGTTATACACAATGCTGTGGATAGTGATAAATTTTACCCCATCAGCAAGCGACCAAAACAGAATATTGTCCTGTACGTGGGGCGCATCGACAAACGCAAGGGCGTCGATTTTTTGATCAGGAGCATGCCTTTCGTACGGCAACAGATTGCGGATGTGCTGCTTCTCGTTGGAGGAAAGGGAAGCCATCTTGATAAAATGAAAGATCTTGCCTCCCGATTGAATCTGGATCGAAATGTGAGTTTTCTGGGATTCATTCCGGACGAGCAGTTGAATTCTCTATACAACCAGGCCCAGTGCGTGGTCGTTCCATCGATATTTGAAGGGTTCGGACTTACCGTCATTGAGGCCCTTGCTGCCGGCACTCGTGTGGTTGGGACCGATGTAGACGGCATCCGTGAAATTCTCAAAGATAAGGATTATGGAGTCCTTGTAAAATTGGGCGATTGCCCCGCCTTAGCCGGCGCTATTATAGCCGAGCTGAAAGACCATAAGCAGGCTCCTCAATTAAGTTCTGAATATCTGGTCGGCCGGTTCAAAAGCGGATATCAACAAGTGCTGGATGAAGCTACGGTGATGTCATGAAGGTCCTGCTCGTTCATGATTATGGTGATGAGCTTGGAGGGGCTGAGCAGATAGTCCATGCGACAAAAACGATGCTGGAAGAAGAAGGGCATTCCGTACTGTTGTATGCTCCTGTAAGAAAGGGCTCCTTCGTTGGTGGCGCCTTTTTCAGCGTAAGTCATTACTTTTCCATTCTCGGGGACATTCAACAGTTCAAGCCGGATATCATGCATGTTCATAATATCTTCCGAAAGGTCTCTCCGTCGGTGTTATTGGCGGCCAAACACATGAAGATCCCAATCGTCATGACTTTGCATGATTTTCAGATTGTTTGCCCAAAAACATCTCTCGTTGGGAAATACCTTCAAAACTGTGAAACGGGTTTTAATTACCAATGTTTTTACTCCAATTGCTATCCCCGCAAGCCTTTTAACAGGGCTTATCAGGGACTGAAAGCCATAAAGCTTACGTTGCACCGGCTCATCATACGAAAAACA
Source organism: Nitrospirota bacterium (assembly GCA_041484745.1). GTDB lineage: Bacteria > Nitrospirota > UBA9217 > UBA9217 > UBA9217 > JALNZF01. The sequence goes on from JBGPIG010000009.1 coordinate 14,078, forward strand.
GTGCGCCATTTTTTCAGCCCATCAGTATGCCTCATGGACTGGACCAGGAAGAATCTCGGCGTGAGCAACATTACCCTCCTTCCAAACTTCGTCTTATCTAAACACGAACCGTCATCTAACCCGTCAAAGAATAATTCTATTCTCTTTGTAGGCAAACTAACTGAGCAAAAGGGCGTCGATGTTCTGATAAAGGCCATCGCCAAAGTTCGGACCGTAATGCCCGGGGTCAGACTCAAGATCGTTGGTGACGGCCCTGAAGAGCAAAAGTTAAAGAAACTTGCCGCAGACCTTCAGGTATCGAAGCTCATTACCTTTACGGGCGAATTGTCAAATCTCCGAGCGATGAAGGAATATGATGATGCCCTCTGTGTAGTAATACCGAGTAAATATGTTGAGAATTGTTCGCTTGTCGGCGTCGAGGCTTTGTCCCGCGGCAAAATAATAATTGCCGGCAACATCGGAGGCCTACCCGATCTTGTAGATGACCGTGAAACCGGTTTTCTTGTCCGGCCCAATGACCCCGATGATCTTTCCGAAAAAATTATTTATGTAATACAAAATCATTCCCTTCTTGCTGAAATGGGTACGCGCGCAAAGGCCAAGTATCTTGAGTCTTTCTCTCAACAAGCATATTCCCGGACTTTACTTTCAGTCTATGACAGGATAATTAATGAAGCCCGCGATCGTAACGCTCAGTTTCGATGATGGTGACCCGAGAGATCTCGAAATTGCCAGGTTGCTTAAAAAATACGAACTTCCAGCGACATTCTATGTTCCGATCACGAATGTCGAAGGCAGGCCGACGCTCACCCCCGACCAGATCGTTCACCTGAGTGAAATGGGTTTTGAGATCGGCGCGCATGGCTATCATCACCATTATCTGGACCGGATCCCCGCTTCCGATGTTTATGAAGAGATAAAGACCGGAAAAGAGCGGTTGGAGCAAATACTGGGGCGGAAAGTTGTCTGTTTTTGCTATCCCGGCGGGAAAACACCATCCGTTGCCGTCGAGGCGGTCCGCCGGCTGGGATTTGAATATGCGAGAACGATCAAGGCATTACGATTTACTGTAAGGGACCCTCTGGTTGCACCCTCTACAGACCATATCGGACATCATTATAAAATTCATTATATAAAGGAAGCGCTCTTGTACTATGATCCAGGTTACATCATATATTTTCTTAAATGTAAATTATGGCTTAAGAATTGGGATGACCTCGCTCTCGCAAATTTGGACTATGCCGTAAAAACAGGCGGTATATGGCATTTATGGGGGCATGCCTTCGAAATAGATCAAAACAACGAATGGAAGCGATTGGAAAATGTTCTTGCGAAAATACAAGCGCTGCAGTCTCAAGGTCGGGTAATTTCGTGTGTAAATTCCGCGTCAGTGAAGGTTGACCATGGCCGACAAAATTAAAAGCTTTCCATCCAAGGTGTCACAGTTGATCTTTATCGACAGGTTCCTGATCCGGGACAAAATTAGGAACATACAGAGCCGGGTTACCGGTGTGTTATTGGATATCGGCTGCGGTAAACAGCCCTATCGGCAAGAATTCAAATTCATCGACACGTATCTGGGGATGGACAGATCCGATGCGGATATTGTTCACGATTTGGGCAAGTTCCCTTACCCCTTGAAAGAAGGATCAACAGACTGGATTTTATGCACTCAGGTCATTGATGATCTTCCGGATCAGGACGCGTTTATGAAAGAACTTCATCGGCTCCTTGTTAAGAACGGAAGCCTCATTCTGTCCGCTTCTTTTGTCTGGGAATTACACGATCTCCCCCATGATTACGGCAGGCCTTCTCCCGGGCAATTGCGCTTGATATTGGAGCGAAACGGATTTGAGATTGTTGAACTTCAGCATTTGGGAAATAGCTGGACAACACTCGGCCAAGTAATTAACATCAACCTGCTCAATATTATGTCAAGACGCTCCTGGTGGTATAAGAGTATCTCACCGCTATTGTTCCTGAATTCCCTCTTCTTTTATTTTTTTGGCTCACTCTTACATTACCGGCAATTTGACAATCTTCCCTTAGGGTTCTTTGTAGTTGCTAGAAAAAAATAATCCTCAGTTTTCGATTTGAATAAACGCCCGCAACGATAAGAATGAGAAAAGCAACTTCACCAGCAAAGGTGGCGATTGCGGCCCCGAAAAAGCCTATGCGCGGAATCAAGGCTACCTCGATAATTACCAAGAGGACCAATGCCAGGAACTCTAAAAGAAGCCAGCCTTTCTGATGTCCTGAAATGATGAGGGTGTACGTGAAAAACCCGGCAATAAACGATAGGATTCCGCTCCAGATAAGGAGCGGCAGCGCGACGGATGCGCTCACATACTGTTGACCGAAAAAAAGCCTTATAATATCCGCGGAATAAAAGATGGTCATGATCCCTACCGGAATCAGGGCTATGAGACTCAAAACAATAGATGTCCGCATCAACCTTCGGTATTCTGCGTTGTTTCCCTCCGCATAAAATGCGGCCAATCGCGGGAACATGGCCATATGGACCACTTTAAGCAATTGAAATCCGAATAACAGTTTATAAGCCGCCTGGTAAAGTCCGACCTCGGCAAACCCCCGGTAGGCCTTAATGAGTATCAGGTCTATTTGTCCATAAGCTGCCGTGCAGATCAACCCGAGGAAGAGCGGCCAGGATTCGCCGAGCAGCTGCCTGACAAATGATGCTTGTAGTGAAAACGCCATCTTCCATTTGATTAACCGGAGAGAGAGCAGCAACCCGCAAAGATGCGCAACAATATATCCGAGAAGAATACCTTTCAGAGAAAAGCCCAGGGCAATACCGCCGGCAACGAGGCCGATTAAAAGTATCGCTGTGGATGCTTTGATGACGACTTCGAATTGCATATGTTCCGTCATGCGAAACGACGTTCGTAAATAGTCTGTCATTCCTTCCAGCAAGATCGCCGATCCCGCGAGTATTGCGAGTAACCGGATGGCCGGATTCAGGAACACAGAGGCCAGCATCATGCAGGTAAACGCAATGATGGTGAGGAGTATCTTTAACGATATTGCATTCTCAAAATATTTTATTGTTTCAGTTCGATTTTTCGCTAGTTCCCGGATTGTAATATTGGTGAGGCCGAAATCGGCGATCATGGCAATCAACGTCATGACGGAGAACACATATCCGAATACCCCGTATTCTTCAATGGGAAAGTTCCGCGCGATAAGAATGGTGACCAGAAAAAGTATTCCCTTATTGGCGCCCTCGGCAAGAAACAGCCAGAAGCTGTTCTTCATGATCGTCTGGTCGGCGCTTTTGTTGGTAAAGAGATTCTCCCTGACGTAACTTCCGGCTTTTTCGATTTGTTTTTTCATGCCCTTTGAGAGTCGAAGGTTGATTGGAAAGAGTGTGCGGCTGTTATGAAAATAGAACTTTTGTTCATCCCATAGTCAGCAACTAGGCACATAAGGCACATAAACAAAACAAGAAGTTGAAACGACTTGAGTTATCGCCAAATCGGTGAGGTATTTCCCAAACTCGCATACTTGTTTTTTTGTGATTTCTGCGCATTTTGTGGTTCAACTGTTCTTTTTTGGTTTATTGGAAAAAGAAGCGGGGCATTTCTTTACGACGTCCCCTTATCGGTATTTACTCGGATACCTTGCATACCGGAGCAAATTTCTTTTTACTGAATGAATAAATTGGGGCCACGAACGCAGAACAGGATAACTGGACAGCCAATGCGGAACGCGGTAATAAATATCCGCGAGCATGTTGGCATGACACCCGAAGACCGTGCACGATCTACAGATCGTTTTCAAGGAGGGGTCGCTGAACCCGGCGCATATCGTGCGGAACGCCGGCCCCCGGAAGAGTTCATCATAATCCATGGAAAGCAGGTTCCCGAGGACGTTTTTCA
>JBGPIG010000010.1:0-17906 GCA_041484745.1 Nitrospirota bacterium
AAGGCGCCGCCGGCGCAGGCTTCGCCTGGGATTGAGGGGCCCGGGGGGCCTCCTGTTTCATTGCGATCATCGGGACCACCGGTGGTTGTTCTATGATAATTACGGTGTTGCGGTCCTTGATCTTGAATCCGGTCCCCTGGTGTTTCGAGGAGTAGGCGACGGAAATCAGTGATTCCGGTTCAACACCGTTCTTTTCCAAATACTTTATCAAGGCCGCCGACCGGTCCGCGGCGAGTGTTCGTGCGTCCTTTGCGGGTATCTTCTTTCTGCCTTTGCCCTGCGCCGGGACCGCCAGGGTCGTGTTCCCGATAAGGATTTCCTTTCCCTTCACCTCCTTGCCCCGCAGCAGTGAAACGAGTTTCAGGAGCAGTTGGGGGCTTTCTTTCGAGAACGTGTAGGAGCCGGAAAGATAGAGCGCCTGTTCCGAAATGCTGACTATCACGTTGTTTCCAGCGGTGAGCACTTCTGCCTTGCCTGCCTTGATCTCGTCACTCATCCCGGTGCTGAGGGCATCGATCGCCGGGTTTATCCACGCTGTTTCACGGGCTTCTTTTTCTTTATATTTTGTCAGCTCGCCTTTTGCTTTATCGAGCTCCGGCATGCCCGCTTTCATTCGTGCGTAATCCGCGGCCAAGGGCTTGAAGGTGGAGATATAAAACACGGCCGCCACGCCGAGAGTTACCACGAGCAGGGTGATCACAATACAGGTAACGATCTTCATCATAATAGGAACCCTCCCTTTTATTAAGAGAATATGCAGCAGTCAGACTGTCAGACAACAGACTATCAGATTGAAGACGGAAAGCTCAGACATCAGAAGTCAGACTATCAGAATTCAGACTGGAAACTCAGAATTCAGATAACAGACTATCAGAAATCAGAATAGGAAACCCGTCTGCACGTCTGTCCTCTGCACATCTGTCAGTCCATCTGTGAGTCTGTCCCTCTGTCCGTCTGTTCGTCTTTCCTCTATCCGTCTGAATCATCACCGTAACAAGGCAACCGCCTTTTCTATCCTGTCCAGACCCTTCTGAATGTTTTCCATGGAGGTGGCATAGGAGAGCCGGATGTACGAGTCCGCGCCGAAGGCATCACCCGAAACGAGCGCTACCTTCGAATCTTCGAGCAGATACGTTGCGAGGTCCGAAGAATTCCCGATCGTTTTTCCGTTTACCGATTTTCCGTAGAGCTTCGAAACATTCGGAAAGGCATAAAATGCGCCCACGGGCATCAGGCAGGAGACGCCCGGCATCTTGTTCAGCCGCTCCACCATATACTTTCTTCTCTTGTCGAATTCGACGTTCATGGTCTTGATAAAGTCCTGGGGGCCGCGAAGCGCCTCGAGCGCCGCTTTCTGCGATATCGAGCATGGATTCGAAGTGCTCTGGCTCTGGATATTGGCCATGGCGGTGATCACGTCCTTCGGGCCGGCCGCGTAGCCGATGCGCCAGCCTGTCATGGCGTGCGACTTGGACACGCCGTTCACGACGATGGTGAGGTCCTTTATCTCCGGCCCGAGCGAGGCAATGCTGAAATGTTTAAATCCGTCGTAGAGGAGCTTCTCGTATATCTCGTCGGAGATCACATATATCGTATGTTTCGCGGCAATTGCCGCGATGTCTTCGAGCGTCTTCTTGTCGTATGCCAGGCCAGTGGGGTTGGAAGGGCTATTCAGCACCAGTGCCTTGGTCTTCCTGGTCACGGCCTTTTCGAGCTTCTGCGCCGAGAGCTTGAATCCTTCCGCTTCCGTGGTCTCCACAATCACCGGGACGGCGTCGTTCAAGAGAACCTGGTCCGGATAGGAGACCCAGTAGGGTGAGGGTATGATGACCTCATCTCCCGGATCAAACAGGGCCTCCGCGATATTATAGAGACTATGCTTTGCCCCGCAGGAGATAAGGACCTGGGATTTTTCGTACCGCAGGCCGTTGTCATTTTTCAACTTCTCCATGACGGCTTCTTTCAGCTCATCCGTGCCGCCCGCCGGTGTATACTTCGTGAATCCCGACTGAATTGCTTTGATGCCGGCCTGCTTTACATTTTCCGGTGTATCGAAATCCGGCTCGCCCACGCCGAAGTCCACGACGTCGATTCCCTGCGCTTTCATGGCCTTGGCTTTCGCAGCCGTTGCCAGGGTGGGGGATGGTTTAATGGCCCGCGCCCTTTTCGCGATTCCCATGATCGTGGATGCCCTTTCCCGTCTGAAGAAAATGATGATGAAAATGATGTTGTTTGTCAAATTTTTTAGCATAGACGAACAGCAAAGTCAATGAGTTTCTTACGCAGACCCGCCCTGTGGCGCCGCTCGCGGCTGAACAACCGATGCGTGCGCCCGCTTGAGGTCCCAGCGACGTTTTTTGCCATGCGCGCCCACTCCGAGGTTGCAAACAGGGTGGAAGTATGATACTATTTTTCAAGTTTGAGGTGGGGATATGCTCGGTTTTCTCCTGCGATGGTCCATCAATCTGTTGGCGCTGGTGGTTGCCGCATCGGTTATTTCGGGGATAAAAATAGAGAGTCTTGAGATGGGGATCATTGCCGCCGGCATCCTCGGCATCATCAACGCGGTGATCAGACCGGTGGTGCTCATTCTCACGCTCCCGATCAATCTGCTCACCCTCGGGCTTTTTACCCTCGTGATCAATGCGGCTATGTTGATGCTCGTTTCAGCGGTTGTGCCTGGTTTCGTCATTCAGAGTTTCCGCGCCGCATTTTTCGGCGCACTTCTGGTCAGCGTGGTAAGCTGGCTCGTCAACATCTTCGTGAGCGGGGATGGAAAATTCGTCTTTATAAAAAAAGTTCATTAAGGAAGAACGATGATCACGATACACGATGGCGTGTGAGGTGATCGTCGAGAGTGGCGCAGCATGACCCATATGCATATACCGGACGGTATCCTGCCGGTCAGGATATGGATCCTCGGTTTTATCGTGATGGCACTCGCCATCGGTTTCTGCCTGTTCCGGCTCAGGAACATGGACCTCGTGAAAAATATCCCCCTCCTTGGGGCTGTAAGCGCCGCGATGCTTGTGGCCATGAGCCTTGAGATACTGCCTCTTGCCTATCATATCAATCTTTCGGTTGTGGCCGGCATTCTCCTCGGACCGGCCTTGGGGTTCCTGGCGGCGTTCATCACGAACTTCATACTTGCATTCATGGGGCATGGCGGGATTACGGTGATCGGGCTCAATACGCTGCTCCTTGGTTCCGAGGCGGTCCTCGGCCATACGTTATTTTACCTGTTCAAAAAACGGTTCCCCGTCTTCTGGCGCGCGGCGATCGCAACGATAGTGACGCTTTTTATTACAACGCTGACACTTATCGGCATCGTAGCTGCGTCCCACATCGATCCGGACCTTCTCCGACATGCCGATGAAGTCGGTTCTGTGGTCGAGGAGCATGTTTCCCTTTCTCGATTCGCGATCATGGTGCTGTCGCTCGGTTTAATCGGCTGGATCATCGAAGCGGCAATAACAGGCGCGGTAGTATCATTCATCTCGCAAGTTAAGCCGGACCTGCTTGTCCATGTATTGCACCGGGAAAAAGAGAACACGACACCGAGGGATAAACAGTGATCGATGTTGCGCGGATTGACCACTGGGCAGCGAGCGGTAATGGTCCGCTCCACAGGGCGTCGACAATCGCCAAAATGATATTTCTGCTGCTGGTGGTATCGGCCGCGGTCCTTACCCGGAACCCTTATCCCCTCATGGTTGGATACGGGGTGCTGTTTGTTGTGGCTGTTGCATCGGGACTCCCCTGGTTCAAGGTGACGGTGCTGTCATGGTACAGCGCGTTGTTCGCGCTCCTCTACGGGGTCAGCCTTGGGGGAGGGGCCTGGGTTGTCGCACTTTTTATTTTCAAGGCAATTACGCCATCGCTTGCCATGCTTATCCTGATCGTGAGCACTCCCTATCCACGGATCTTCTCCCTGTTGAGCGCGCTGCTTCCCGAGATTCTGGCGGCAGGCCTTTTCATGACATACCGGACACTGTTTATACTCCTTGACATGATGGACAATTTTGCAGCGGCTATTCGCTTGCGCGGCGGCTTTTCTCCGGGGAGCCTCTATAAGAACAGCGCGAATATCTCAAAGGGGATCGGGATGCTGCTCGTGAGGGCGGTTGAACGGGCTTCAAGCCTCTATTCCGTGATGGTGGTCCGCGGCTATAACGGAAGTATGGCCGATAAAGGCGCAATTGGGCTGCATCGGGGAGACTGGCTTCCCCTGGGAACGGGCGCCCTCGTGCTTATCCTGGTCATCATGTGGAAATGAATCAGTCGTAAATGCTTCAATCGCAGCGTGCGAAGGATGTAACATGGACAGCGAGAAGGTCCCGAAAATACAATGGGGTTCCCTAGCCGGCATCGTCAGTGTCAGCTGCCTTAAACATGTATACCCCGATACAACCGAGATCCACATGTGTGGACTGGATTTCGTTGTGAACAAGGGAGAGCGGGTGGTGGTGCTGGGCGGAAACGGATCGGGAAAAACAACGCTTCTCTACCACATCCTCGGGCTGCTCGCCCCGGATGAAGGCAAGGTCACCGTCTTTGGCGTGAACCCTGCGAAGCAGTATAACTCCATCCGGGAACGAATCGGCGTGCTTCTTCAGAACGTAGATGATCAGATCCTCTCGCCCACGGTCTGGGATGATATTTCCTTCTCGCCCCGCAATTACGGGTATGGCAAGGAGGAAACCGGCCGGATGGTCGAACAGATCATGGCTGAACTCGGCATCAAACACCTGCGGGACAAGATATGCCATTACCTCTCCGGCGGAGAGAAGAGGAAGGTGGCGCTTGCCGGCGCGCTCGTTATGCGGCCTGAGCTCCTTATCCTTGATGAACCTTTTGAAGGCCTCGACTCCAGGTCCCGTACGGAGCTTGTGTCGCTCTTGAACAAGTGTAACCGGGAGGGGATGACGATCATCATGTCTACGCACGACCTTAACCTGGTCGCGGCGTTTGCGGATCGCGTATATGTGCTTGCCAAAGGGCACGGGGTGGTCACGACCGGGACACCGGCGGAAATATTTGTCCAGGGTGAGGAACTGAAAGCATCGAATATCGATCCCCCGCTCCTTACGGAACTTTTTTTAAAATTGCGTGAACGGGGGGTGGTTGTCGACGTGCCGGACCATATCGATCAGGCAGTGAACGACCTGGTCCGTCTCCTTCTCAAAACAAGTGATAAACCGGCGGAGGGAAGCCGGTAATGGATAGGGAGGTTTGAGCCATGCCGCAGGGCGATTTTGAACACACAAAGGGTTTTCTGATTTCATCGATCGTGCTCGTACTGACTGCCGCTGTTTCCATCGGTGCGGGAGCAGGTTATTTTTTAGCGCAGGATGACCGAAGCGGTGTGCTCTTGTTCATTGCGCTGGTTCCGCTTATCCCGTTCGCAGCATTCGTCCTCTATAAAAAGATGATTTTCCCCTCCTACCGCCGTTTGGAGGACGCCAATCTGGAACTTCACCTCAAGCAGGAGGAACTGCTCGACTCCAAAGACGACCTGTTCATTAAGTTTCTGGGCATCTACGACGTAAACTATGCCGCCAATTCACCGCGCCTGTTCGCTCACCGGCTTCAGGATGTTGCCGAAATCACCGCCAAGGCCATGGAAGCAGATGCGTGCTTTATCTATCTCTACGATAAGAAGCGGGAAGAACTCGTGCTCTCGGCGACCAACGGCCTGCACGAGGCGGCGATCAGGAACGTCAGCATCCCTCTCGGCGAGGGGATTGAGGGGTGGGTCGGGAGGAGGCTCGAGCCGATCATGTTGAAAGAGTATCAGGCAGACGCGAGGTTTCGGGAGATTCCCGGACTTGCCCTCGCCGACTATCAGTCCGTCTACTGCCTGCCGCTTTATGTTTATTCAAACGGCGCTCTCGTCGGGCTCATGGAGGTGCTGTACCGAAAGACAAAGGCGTTTACCGACGAGGAGATCAATTTCTTCACGACGCTTTCCGGTCTCATCTCCACCACCGTCCAGAACGAACAGATGCAGGTTGAGCTGCGCAAGATGAACCTGGAACTAGAACAGTGGGTGGCCGAGAAGACCGAGGAACTTCGGGCATCGGAGGAGCGCTATCGGACGCTCGTTGAGAACGCATACGAGTCGATATTCGTTCTGGCCGAGAACGGGGACATCGTGCTTGTGAACGAACAGGCGGCCCGCCTGACCGGCTATTCGAAATACGATCTTCTGCATAAGAATCTGTTTGAGCTTTTTGTCGATCCGGTCCGGCCCAGGGACATCCTCGCGGAGGTCATGCAGGGGAGTCGTGCGCACCGACAGGGGGAACTCCGGAAGATCGACGGCGTAGTGGTCCCGGTTGACGTGAGTGCCGTGGGGCTGTCCCTCATGGGAAAACGCTTCGTTCAGTCGGTAGTACGGGACATCTCACCCCAGATGAATCTCGAGAAGCTGATTGTGGAGAAAGAGCAGGAAATTTCCGCCCTCCGGGCACAGACGAGTCCGGGAAAATAGGTTCCCCGCGCTTCTCTCTTTTGCCCTTATGGTTTTTGTCCTTTACAGAAACCCGAGCCTATGGTATAAATTATGCATAGAGCGGCCTCTCAGGCCGTCTTGTTATTTTTTATGAAAGCAAACAGGTTCCTCCCCAAGGTCGTCGCACTAGTCTTCATTCTTGCTGTATTTGTCTACGGTGGTTACCTTCTCTTGCAGGGGTCTGATATCACGGTGCCATCTCTCTTTCGTCCGGCCCCTGCCCCCGGAGCACGGCTGCTCATGAGCATGGACGGGTTCAGATTCTCCAAGTCGGAAAACGGGAGGGTCTCGTGGCTTATGAACGCCAAGAACGCCGACCTGTATGAGAGCAAAGAGGCGCAATTAAAGGAACTTGAGATTTTTTTTATCAACCAGGACGGCAAGGAAGCGGTGCTCCGTGGTGACACGGGGACCATGGATACGACGAGCGGGAACGGTTCCATCCATCGTGGAGCCCGGGAAGTCAGGATCATTACGAGTGACGGATACCTGCTCACGACCGACTCTCTCTTTTGGAAAACCGGTGAACGGATTATTTGGACGGAAGATGCTTTCAAACTGCTCGGCAGCGAAATCTATCTTGAGGGTGTGGGGCTCTCCGCCAACCTGGATATGCGCACCATCGTGGTGAAGGACAATGTCAAAGCAGTGCTTCAAAAATAGTCTGCTCATTGTCGTTTCTGTTGTTCTCCTTGCAGCGGCGCCGCCCGCCGCCCGGTCTGATAAAAATGCCCGGGAACCTATGCTCATCACCTCTGACCGCATGAAGGCCGATAAACTCGGTGACAAGGTGACGTTCACGGGGAGTGTGACGCTCAAAAAAGAGGGTATGACGCTCTCTTCGGACTTGATGCTCGTTTTTTATGATGTCAAGTCAAAGGACATCCGGCAGATCGATGCGCATGGAAACGTTGTGGTGCGCAAGGAGGGCAAGGTGGCGCTCTCGAACGATGCATCGTATTATAGCCGCGATGAAAAGATTATTCTCACGGGTGATGCCCGCATCATCGAGAATGAGAACCAACTTGCCGGGGAGAAGATCACCTTGTTTTTGCGCGATGACCGCAGCATCGTTGAAGGCGGGAAGGTGATGCTTTATCAGGACAGGCAGGACAAACCGCCGGAGGGTCCGAAAAGAAAGTAACAAAAAAGGAAAGCATGCAGGCGCTTGAAGCAGAAAAACTGGAGAAGAGCTACCGCGGCAAAAAAATCGTCCGGGGCGTGAGCCTGCAGGTCAAGTATGGAGAGGTCGTCGGTCTCCTCGGGCCGAATGGGGCGGGCAAGACAACGACCTTCTACATGGTGGTGGGTCTTGTGAGGCCGGACCAGGGCAGGGTGGTTCTCGATGGCATTGACATCACGAAAATGCCGATGTATCAGCGGGCGCGGCACGGTATTGGATACTTGCCGCAGGAACCCTCGGTATTCAGAAAGCTGACCGTTTCAGAGAATTTGATGGCTATCCTTGAGACCATGGACCTCTCCGGAGTGGAGCGCAAAGAGCGACGGGACCGTTTCCTGGGAGAACTGGGGATCGCCCATCTGTCCGAGAGCATGGCCTACACACTTTCGGGTGGAGAGCGGCGGCGGGTCGAGATCGCACGCGCCCTTACGCTGTCGCCGAAGTTCATTCTTTTGGACGAGCCGTTCGCCGGCATCGATCCCTTGGCGGTCCAGGATATCCAGGGTATCATTTCGCTCCTGAAGGGGAAAGGGATCGGGATCCTGATTACCGATCACAACGTCAGGGAGACCCTCGCCATAACCGACCGGGCATATATCATCAACGAGGGGGAGATCATCGAGGCGGGGACCGCGGCAGAGATCACCGCGAGTCCGCGTGTGCGCGAGTTCTATCTGGGCGAGTCTTTTCGGCTATAATTGAAAGAGAGAAACGAAGTCAGGAGTCAGAATAGGGCAGAAGAGAGCCAGCACCATGCATCTCTTCTGAATTCTGACTTCTGACTCCTGTATAAACCTATGGAAGCACGGCTCGAACTAAAACTGCAGCAAAAGCTCATCATGACGCCGCAGCTCCAGCAGGCCATAAAACTGTTGCAGCTGTCGCGGCTTGAACTGGTCCAATCGGTTTCGCAGGAGCTTATTGAGAACCCTGTTCTCGAAGAAGTGCCGGTGGACTCCTCGGAAGAGGCCCCGGAAGGAGAGGGCGAGTCCGGTCAAGAGACACCGGCGACTTCGGAACCGCCGACGGAGAGCGTTCCCCAGCAGGAAGGGGCGCAAGAGCTCAAGAGCGATCTCGAGCTCGGTCCCCAGTGGGACGAATACCTTAATGAGATGGGTGACGGCCGTGATTACGGTTCTGCCGAAGCGGATGAAAAAGAACTGCCGTCCTATGATCAGACGCTGACGCGCCTCCCTTCTCTGAGCGACCATCTTCAGTGGCAGCTCCATCTTTCGACATCAGACCTCAATCTGGTGAAGGCCGGGGAATGGATCATCGGTAATCTCGACGATGACGGGTATCTCCGCGCCTCGCTGGACGAGGTTGCCGAGCAATCCGGGCTGCGCGTCGGGGAGATTGAACGGGCGCTTGCCCTCATCCAGAGCTTCGATCCCATGGGCATCGGCGCCCGGGACCTCCGGGAATGCCTGCTGATCCAAGTCAGACAACTGGACCTCCAGGAAACGCTCGCCGAGAAGATCATTCAGGACCACCTCCCGGATCTTGAAAAAAGAAAATATTCGAGCATTGCCCAGATCCTGAACGTGACGACCCAGGAGGTGATGGAGGCGTCTCAGATCATTATCCACGAGCTCGAACCGAAACCAGGCAGGCCCTACCTTCCGTCTGATACGAACTACGTGGTTCCGGACGTCTATGTGACCAAGGTTGAGGACCGGTACGTGATACAACTCAATGATGAAGGCCTCCCGCGCGTGCGCATCAATCCGTACTACCGGAAACTGTTGAGCCGCAAGGAGGGCATCGACAAGGTGACCAAGGAATATGTCGAGGAGCGGCTGCGCTCGGCCCAGTGGCTCATCAAGGGAATGGAGCAGCGGGACAAAACGATCTATAAAGTGTCCGAGAGCATCGTCAAGTTCCAGCGGGATTTTCTGGACCAGGGCATCACTCACATGAAGCCCATGGTGCTCAAGGATGTGGCGGAGGACATCGGCATGCACGAGTCCACGATCAGCCGTGTTACGACGAACAAGTACATGCACTCTCCGCAGGGTATCTTCCCGATGAAATACTTTTTTACGACCGGTTTCGGCGCCGGGACCAGCACGGAGATATCATCCTTGACCGTCAAGGACGCCATCATGAAGATGGTCAAGGAAGAGGACCAAACAGCCCCGCTCAAAGATCAGCAGATCGTCGCCGCGCTGAAATTGAGGGGTGTCGACATTGCGCGGAGGACGGTGGCGAAGTACCGCGAGGAACTCAGGATACCGCCGACAAGCGTTCGAAAAAGGACCGGATGAAATAATAAACACCGAGCACCACGCACCAGGCGCTATATTCCCAATAGATTTCAATGCGTACGATCCGAACGACCAAAGCGGATTTTGAATTTTTAATATTGGAATGTGATTTGGGATTTGGAGCTTGGAATTTCGCACAAGCAAGGAGAGCAGAACATGCAGGTTACCGTGATAGGAAGGCACATCGAGGCAACGGAAGCGCTCAAACAGTACGCTACGGAAAAATTCAGCAGGCTGGAAAAGTATCTCCCGAAGACCGTACAGGTGGTTGTTACCCTTTCGGTCGTCAAGAAAATTCACCATACAGCGGAGGCGGTCATCAAGTCCAACGGTCTGCTGATGCAGGCATCGGAGGAGACCGAAGAGATGTATTCGGCGATCGACCTCTTGATCGAGAAGATCGAGCGAAGGGTCAGGAGATATAAGGAAAAGCTGGTAGACCACAAACATCAAAGCAATAAGACCGACTCCTTTGCCATCGCCCCTACAGCGGCACATCCCGACGATCGCATTCCCCAGATCATCAAGATCAAGCGGTTCGATCTCAAGCCCATGCTGCCCGAAGAAGCGGTGATGCAGATGGAACTTTTGGACAAGGACTTTTTCATATTTTCGAACGCGGGCAGCGGCCACGTTAATGTCATTTACAAGCGGAAAGACGGGAACGTGGGGCTCATCGAACCCGCAGCGTAAGGACGTGTTGTAATGGCAACGATTCGGGACCTGTTGCAGCATGACCTTATCATCGAGGAGCTCGAGGCGACGGACAAGATGGGGGTCATCCGCGAGTTTGCCGGACTGCTTAAATCAACCGGCAGGATACGGGACGAGGAGGAACTCGTCCGAGTACTGCTTGAGCGCGAGTCGCTCGGCAGCACGGGAATCGGTGACGGTGTGGCCATCCCCCATGGCAAACTGTTCATTATTCCCGAGATGATCGTCGCGTTCGGCAGATCGAGCAAGGGGGTCGACTTCGAGTCGAGGGACTCAAAACCCGTGCACCTTTTTTTTCTCCTCGTGACGCCCGAGGGCAAGCCGGGAGAGCACCTGAAGGCGCTCGCCCGGATCTCCCGTATCCTCAAAAACCCCGCCCTTCGGGATAACCTGAGACAGACTTCCCGGCGTGAGGAACTCCAGCGGCTGATCTACGAAGAGGACTGCAAATATCCGCAGTCTCAGGCCTTGCAACGATGAAAGTGACGATACGTGACCTGGTTGGCGGTTCTACAATCCTTGCCGGACGCGCAGGTCTCGGCCGAGAAATCGTATCACCCCACGTGATTGCGCCGGACCTTGCCGATCTCGTTTTCAGGAAAGAGACGTCGTCCTGCATCATGCACCTACGCCCGAGCCAGGTGTCCTACCTGTGTTCACTGCCCCGGGAGGATCGAGTGCGGCTTGTTCGCGCCATCGTGAAACAGAAGCCTCCCTGTATCATGGTGAGCAGCGGGACAGTCTGCAAGGAACTCCTCGACAAGGCGGAGGCTGCAAAAATACCCGTTGTGAAAAGCAGGGATTTGCCGAACCTTCGCCGTCTCCTGGTGAAAAAGCTTTCGCCGCGAATCGGTCTCCATGGTGTGCTCGTGCAGACCTTCGGCCTCGGGACGCTGATCATCGGAGAGAGCGCCGTCGGCAAAAGCGAGGCAGCCCTTGATCTGGTGATCCGCGGACACAAGCTTGTCGCCGACGACATGGTGATCATCGCGAAGACCGACGACGAGATCAGCGGCAGTCCGACGGACATGGGGAAGGACCTGTTGCAGATCCGGGGACTGGGGATCATCAACGTTCGGTCGCTTTACGGTGAATCGGCAACGGCCGGTTCGTGCAAGGTCGGGCTGGTCGTGGAACTGGAAGAGTGGCAGAAGGGTCACCAATACAGCCTCGTCGGTTTGCGCGAGCGTCGCTACCGCCTCCTCGGCGTCAATCTGCCCTTTTTAAAGCTGCCCGTAAAGCCGGGACGGAACATGGCCACCCTGATCGAGGTGGCCGCCAGGAACCAGATGCTGAAGGACCGGGGTATCTTTACCGCCCGGGAACTCAACAAAAAACTCAAAAAGAGGCTTTCGGCATGAACCCTACGCGCATGGTGGTCGTTACCGGTCTTTCCGGCTCGGGCCGGAGCGCCGCGATGAAAGCATTTGAGGATATCGGATTCTACTGCGTGGACAACCTCCCGCTTGTGCTGCTGTCCGCCTTTGTCGAGTTTGCACAAGGATCGACCGGGGCATTCCGTTCTGCGATCGGCATCGATATCAGGGAAAAGGGTTTTCCGGAGAGGTTCCCGGACCTCTCCCGCGAGCTTAAGGCCCGCGGCCATAACGTCGAGATGCTGTTCCTCGATGCCTCTGATCAGACCATTGTGCGGCGTTTCAGCGAGACGCGAAGGCCCCATCCGCTGGCGCGGGGGACCACGTCGCTGCTGGAAGGCATCAGGCAGGAACGAACGGCCCTGGCTGAGGTCAAGAGGCAGGCTGACCGTATCATCGACACTTCGGACTATACGGTCCATGACCTGCGTCAGTCAATCGAGCGTCTTTACTCTGAAAGCGACGGCAGCAGGCCCATGGTGATCACCCTCGTAACGTTCGGGTACAAATACGGGGTGCCCTACGACCTCGATCTGCTGTTCGATCTCAGGTTCCTGCCGAACCCGCATTTTGTGCCGGAACTCCGGCCGCAAACGGGGGAAGAATCAGGTGTGAGGGAGTACATCATGGCGAGGCCTGATTCCTTGGAGTTTCTGAGCAGGCTTCAGGGGTTCCTCGAGTACCTCCTGCCGCGCTACCGGAGCGAGGGCAAAAGCTACCTTACGATCGGGTTCGGCTGCACCGGCGGCAGACACCGGTCGGTTGCGGTCTCCCTCATGATCGCGGAGCGTCTTCGGCAGCAGGGCTACGAAGTCAACATCAAGCACCGGGATATAGGGGCATAGGGCCGAGAGCAGAGAGAGTGCTCTTCGCTGAACGCGAAAGGAGATGTGAAAATGATCGGACTTGTGGTGGTGTGTCATGAGGACATGGGCGCTGAGCTGGTAAAGGCCGCCGAGATGATCGTCGGCAAGATCGATGCGGTGGCATCCGTCAGCGTGAAGCAGGAGAGCGCGCCCGAACTGCTCAGGGACGAGATACAGGCCGCCATCAAAAAGGTGGACCGGAAGAAGGGCGTGATGCTGCTGACCGACATGTTCGGCGGGACCCCCTCGAACATCGCTCTTGCGTTCCTCGGTGAGACAATCGAGGTTGTTACCGGAGTCAATCTCTCGATGCTGATCAAGTTCGCGAACCATCGGGACGAAAAAGCGCTGCCGGAGCTTGCGAAGCTTGTTCAGGAAGCCGCGCAAAAAAGCATTGTGATAGCAAGCCAGATGCTGAAAGGGAAAAAATAGCTTCCCATGATAGTCTTTACCCGGATAGACGACCGTTTGATCCACGGACAAGTTGTAGAGGGGTGGGTGAATTTTTTGAAGGCGACCTGTATCGTGGTCGCCGACGACGCCATCGCGTCCAATCCGCTTCAACGCTCCATCATGGAACTGTCCGTACCCCAGGGTTTGAAAGTGTCCATTGGCAGCGTTCAGGATATTTGCGAACAGCTGCGCACCGGTACGCTCGATGCCGAGCGTGTTCTTCTGTTGTTCTCGAAGCCGTCCGATGTCCTGCGTGCGCTCAAGACGGGGCTGGGATGCCGGTCGATTAACATTGGGGGGATGCACTATGTCCCGGGAAAACGCAAACTCATGGACGTGCTCGCTGTCGATGACCTTGACCTGGAGGCGCTGAGGGAGATTGCGGCCATGGGCATCAAAGTCGATGTCCAGTCGGTCCCTACCCAGCGCCCGCTGCCGTTGGACAAGGTGTTCATCACCTGTCATATCGCCTG
Organism: Nitrospirota bacterium; assembly: GCA_041484745.1. Taxonomy (GTDB): domain Bacteria; phylum Nitrospirota; class UBA9217; order UBA9217; family UBA9217; genus JALNZF01. The sequence continues at coordinate 13,847 of JBGPIG010000010.1, forward strand.
AACGTCGTCAACGCGTTTACCATGAAAAGTAACTAGTGAACAGTACGTAACCTAGGGTATGCAATGGCAATGTTCGATATGCATATGATCCTCGCTGTTCTGGGAACCGCAGTCGTGGGCGCGCTTGTCGGGCTCGACCGAACCGCGGTCGGACAGGTCATGGTTTCTCAACCCATTGTCGCCGCGCCGTTTGTTGGGTGGATGCTTGGTGACCCGATTACCGGGTTCGTCATCGGGGTCACGCTCGAACTGATCTGGATCCTCGACATGCCCGTCGGCACCTTTGTTCCGGCGGACTCCACGATCAGTGCGGTGTCGGCCACGGCGATCGCCGCGCTGGCCTACCCGGGAGGGGCGCCGCTCCCGGTGGCGGGCGCGAGTATTCTTCTGACCACAGGAATGGGCCTGGTGACGATGAGGGCGGACGGTATGGTTCGTCATTGGAATGCGCGGCTGGCTGACGCGATCGAGACGGACCAGGGACGGGACGCAGAGAGCAGGCTTGCCCGGGCGCATTTTTCCGGGCTTGCGCTATTTTTTATGAAATCGTTTCTGCTGTATCTGATCTTTCTGCCCTTAGGGATCGCGGCGGTCACGGTATTTCAGCACCTGCCGCAGAATGTTCACCGGGCGCTCTCTCTGTTCGTCATGCTTCTTCCCCTGCTCGGGGTGGCGTTGGTCGTACGAAAGCTGTCGATGAAAACAGTCGATCTTTTTTTCCTGAGCGGGTTTGTCATTGCGGCAGTGATGGGACAGCTATTCCATGCCCCTGCGGTTATTGTCCTGTTGCTTACCGTGACCGGCGGGTGGCTGGGGGCAAGGTATCATGCACAGCGGTCATGAGGAGATAGGGACCGCGGACCTGCTCGGCGTCTTGGGAAGGAGTCTCCTGATCCAGGCCTCGTGGAGCTTTGAGCGGATGCAATCGGTCGGGTTTGCCTACGCACTATCGCCGGTGCTCAGAAAGCTCTATCCGGACCGGACCGAATACGAGTCCCGGCTGAAGCTCCATCTGGACTATTTCAATACGCAGCCGTACCTTGCCGCATTCATCCTCGGGGCGGTTGTGCGGTTGGAGCAGGACCGGGCAACGGGCTTGAATACGACAGCTGATATTCGGGGTTTCAAGGCATCGCTCATGGCGCCGCTCGGCGCGCTCGGCGACAGCTTCTTCTGGGGATCGCTCAAGCCGCTTGCGGCTGTTCTTGCCGCCGCGCTGATCATCACGGGTTCATGGTGGGCGCCGCTTCTGTTCCTGGCGATCTACAACTCCGTGCATATCGGGCTCAGGGTCGGCGTACTGTTTCGGGGCTACCGGAGCGGCGGAGATGCCGTTGATCTCATGTCCCGGTACCGTTTTACCTATGGAGCGAGGGTGTTTAAAGTGATCTCGCTCACCGTGCTGGGGGGTATTCTGGGAGTGATGCCGCTCTGGCGGCAGGAGTTCAGGCCTGCGGTCAGTATGCCGGGTATGCTTATGGCCGCGTCAGGGCTGACGATTACTCTGGTCCTGGTCGCTATCTTGCGGAGAGGGAGCTCTCCGGTAAAACTCATGCTTGGATTGGCTGCGGTCTGCCTGGCCATGGCGTATGCGGGAGTAATTTGAATGATGAAAAAAGAGTTGTTGATCGAAAATAAATTGGGACTCCATGCACGGGCTGCCGCGCAGATCGTCAAGTCCGCGAGCGCCTTCTCATCCAAGGTCACCTTTATCAAGGACGGTCTCGAGGTTGACGGCAAGAGCATCATGGGGATCATGATGCTCGCCGCGGCCAAGGGGAGTACGGTGATGCTGCACGCCTTCGGCGAGGACGAAGCACAGGCAGTGGTCGGGATGGAGAAGCTGTTCAAGGACAAATTCGGGGAAAAAGAGTAACGTACGGAGTTCAACGTTCAGAATTCTATGCAAAGAGCATAGGGACCGGAAGAATGCACGAAAAAATCTACAGGGGCATTGTAGCATCGCCGGGCATCGTCATCGGCAGGGCGTACCTCCTTGATCGCCGCAAGGTTGTGGTGGCAGGCCGGAGGATCGAGGACGTCAGCGTCAAAGACGAGGTGGCCAGGTTCAAGAAGGCGGTTGAGATATCCAAGGTCCAGCTTGAGGAGCTCAAAAAACGCTTCACGAAGGGCCTTGGCAAATCCCACCTCTATATCCTCGAAACGCACATCATGCTGCTCGACGATAAGATGCTCATTGACGGCACGATCAAGTGCATTAAAGAGTCGCTTCTGAATGCCGAAGGCGCTCTCAAAGAGACCATCAATGCCGTCGGCATGAAGTTCGACACGATCGAGGACGAATATCTTCGCGAGAGGAAGCATGATGTCGAGCAGGTGGGCGAACGGATCCTCCGCAACTTAGTGGGCCACAAGCAGGAGAGCCTTGCCGATATCAAGGAAGAGGCGGTGATCATCGCGCACGACCTGGCGCCGACCGACACCCTCATGATGCGGAAGGACAAGATCCTCGGCTTCGCCACGGATGCGGGCAGCCGGACGTCCCATACCGCCATCCTCGCCCGTTCGCTCGGCATCCCCGCGGCGGTCGGCGTCGAGAACATCACGGCAGCGGTCAAGACCGGCGACGTGGTCATACTTGACGGCATCCACGGAGTGGTGATCGTTGATCCGGACGAAGAGACGTTTCTCGATTATCTCAAGAAACAGCGGAAATACAGATATTTCGAACAGGAGCTCGAAAAACTCAAGGAGCTGCCTGCCGAGACCCTCGATGGCCACAGGGTCCAGCTCCAGGGCAATATCGAGCTGCCGGAGGAAGTCGCGTCCGCAGCGGACCACGGCGGCACGGGCATCGGGCTCTATCGCACGGAGTTCCTGTTCCTGAACAGGCAGACCCTGCCGACCGAGGAGGAACATTATAAAGCCTACCGGCATGTGGCGGAGAGGGCCTTCCCCCATGAGGTCGTGATCCGTACGCTCGACGTGGGTGGCGACAAGATAGGCCTGCCCGGCGGCTTCGTATTCGAAAAGGAAGCAAATCCGGCGCTCGGGCTGCGCGCAATCCGCTTTTGCCTCCTGAAGCGCGATATTTTCAAGATCCAGTTGCGCGGTCTTCTCAGGGCGGCGGCACACGGGAACATCAAGATGCTCATCCCCATGATATCGGGTCTGCCTGAGCTGTATGAGACCAAGAAGATCATAGAGGAAGTGAAAAAGGAGCTCAGGGCGGAAGGCAAGGCGTTCAACGAGAACGCCGAACTCGGCGTGATGATCGAGATACCGTCGGCGGCGATGATATCCGATCTCCTCGCCCGGGAAGTCAGTTTTTTCAGCGTGGGCACCAACGACCTGATCCAGTATACGCTTGCGATCGACCGCCAGAACGAGCATGTTGCGTACATGTACGAACCGCTCGATCCCGCTGTGCTCCGCCTGCTCCAGCGAGTTTCCGATGCCGCGCACCACGCGCACATCACGCTTGCCATGTGCGGCGAGATGGCCGGAGACCCGCTGTATGCCGCGATTCTTATCGGCATGGGCTTCCAGCGTCTCAGCATGAATGTGGCCTCGATCCCCTGGGTCAAGAGGGTGGTCAGGGCGGTGCGCATGCAGGACGCCGTTGAGCTGGCGTCGCTCGTGATGCAACAGCCCACCGCGGCGCTTTCCCGGAAGACCGCCGAGACGTTTATGGAAGAACGGTTCCCGGACCTGGCGGCGGAACTATGAACCTGACCCGGACAAGCCGGAACAAAATTCACCACGAAGTCACACCCTGCACTCGCGTTACCACTCGTAATCGCTGGGTGCAGGCGATGGCACGAAGTAATACATGAATGCCTTTTGGGTTTAATTAACGTACGCATTTTTAGACGGTCTTCGTGTTTTGGTGCCTTTGGTGAAAAAATGTGGTTCATTCGTACATTAGTTGAAAAGAAACTGCAAACGTCCGTCTCGCGCAAAGTCGCAGAGTACGCAGGGAAAAAAAACAGCAGATGCTTAATGAATGCTTCAATGTTGGGACAGACGGCTTTAGATCAACGCCTTGTTTTTCAATGTAATATTATTCTTTCTTTGCGTCTCTGCGTCTCTGCGCGAA
>JBGPIG010000011.1:0-17415 GCA_041484745.1 Nitrospirota bacterium
AGAATCGTTGTTTTCATCTTCCGGGAGGCGGCCCGGTACCGTTGAACTATTGCAGCAAGATACTCCCGCTTTGATCGTGGACTCATCAGAACTAACCCTCCTTTTGGGGGTATAGTTCCGGTAACATGCATTATGAGTCAACGATAGTTTTCAAAATGCGGTTGGGTAACATTTATTGTGAGTCAATTCGGCGTCATAATCACGTCTTGACTTGATCAAAAACAGTTCTATAATAAAAGTAAGTTTCTGTTGTCCAAAGAGCGTCTCATCATACCCATATCGACCGCGACCCGTAGAAAAGAGGAGCAGGCCATGAGGAAACGAAGAGCTATTGTTTTCGATGATGACCAGGTCCTTCTGAGTCTTTTTACCGAGTTCTTTTCTTTGATCGGCTACGAAGTGTTTGCATATGCCGCGCCTCTGCTCTGCCCTGTCGCCGGGGAGAACGCGTCGGCCTGCACCAGGGCTTACCCGTGCGCTGATGTGTTGATCGTCGATAATCAGCTGCTCGGCATGAACGGCCTGGACCTGCTCTGCGCCCAGTCCCGGCATGGTTGCAAGCTGACGAACAGGAATAAGGCGCTGATGGCGGGGTTCATTGATGAGGAGGCGCAAAAGATCGTTGATCAGATGGGGTATGCATTTTTTAAAAAACCCCTTGATCTGAAGGTGTTGTCGGATTGGGTCCGCGAGTGCGAAAAACGGACCGACCTTTCACATCCGTTAGGCTCTCGGCGGTTAGAGACGCGCCATGCAACCTGTCACGCGATACGATGCCTGGTTGAACGTACCGACAAAATCATCAACGGCATGACCGTCGATATGAGCGATAGCGGGCTCCGCATCAAGCTTGCAGACCCTCTCATGCCAAGACAGAAGGTTTATCTCGATACGGAACTCCCTGTCATCGCATGCCACGCCGCCTCGGTACGGTGGGTTCAGAGACATCGGGACGGCTCGTATCTGGTTGGACTGCTCTGTCATTAATCTCCTGCGCCATAGTGTCCGCTCAGGTCCTTGGCATGCCGGTCACCGGGAACTTCTCCGCCGAGGGCCTTCCCCGAACAGGAAGCCGCAACCATTAGTCAGGCATGGTCGGCGTACCATGCTGATCTGCTTATCATACAGGGAGGTTTGCCCGCTATGGGAACCATGGTAATCGTATATACGATCCTTCTCCTTGCCGGATGCGCAACTCATACATCGGCGCGGCCGCCCGAGTGCCCCTTCATTGCCGATTGGGAGGAATAGACATATGGGTCACGGCATTCTGAACGGCAGCCATTCCTGCCCTCGCGGGAATGGCGCGGGGAGGTCTTTCCCTCTCCTGCTGATCTCTTCGTTGTTTTGCATGATCATGCTGTCTGCTCAATCGCTCCCCGCCCAGGACGCGACCGTCCATCACGACCTCAAGGTCACGCTCCACCCTGATGAACGTCGCCTGGTCGCGATCGATACGGTCACGCTGCCCAATGATTTTCCGAGTGAAGTTACCTTCACCCTGCACGCGGGCCTCAATCCATCATCCCCTACCCCTGTCGTGCGCATCATGAAGCAATCGGACACGCAGGGTGCCGTCTCGCTGGAACAGTTCAAGGTCATCCTGCCGCCCGATCTTCATTCCTTCACGATTTCCTACGGGGGGCGCATTTACCATCCAATCGAAAAGATCGGCAGGGAACAGGCACGGGGTTTTCAGAATACACCGGGTCTCATCTCGAAAGACGGCGTATATCTTTCCGCGGCCTCTTCCTGGTACCCTGATCTCGGACCGGGCCTGGTGACCTTCGATCTTGAAGTGACCTTGCCGCCGGCGTGGGACGTCGTGAGCCAGGGAGAGCGGACCCGCCATGACCGCGGGGGAAATATGGCGTTTGTCGGCTGGAGATCGCCGGAGCCGCAGGACTCGATCTTCATCATTGCCGCACCGTTCAAGGAATATACAAAACCGGCAGGCGGTTTTCTGGCCATGGTCTTTCTACGCACGCCTGAAGATGACCTGGCAAATAAATATCTCGACGCTACGGCCGGCTATATTGAAATGTACAGCAGGCTCATCGGCCCCTATCCCTACAAGAAGTTCGCCCTCGTCGAGAACTTCTGGGAGACGGGCTTCGGCATGCCGTCCTTCACGCTCCTGGGTCCCAAGGTCGTGCGCCTGCCCTTCATCATCAACACCTCATACCCCCACGAGATCCTGCACAACTGGTGGGGCAACAGCGTGTTCGCGGATTACGAAAAAGGCAACTGGTCCGAAGGACTGACCGCCTATCTCTCGGACCATTTGATGAAGGAGCAGCAGGGCGCCGGGGCCGACTACCGCGTGAACACGCTCCAAAAATACGCGGATTACGTAGTCGGAAGCAAGGATTTTCCTCTCACCCGGTTCCGCTCGCGCCATAGCTCTTCGTCGGAGGCCGTCGGTTACGGCAAGTCGCTCATGTTCTTTCATATGCTAAGACGGCAGCTGGGCGATGAACCATTTAAGCTCGGGCTCCGGGAATTCTATAGAAAGAACAAGTTTCGCTTTGCCGCCTTTGACGATCTGCGCACAAGCTTTGAAACAGTTTCCGGAAAGGACCTGGGCGCCGCATTCGATCAATGGGTCACCCGTGCCGGCGCACCGCGGTTGAAAGTAGGCAAATCCGCCGTCACCGCGGAAGAAGACGGATTTCTGCTCACCGCGGTCCTTGAGCAGACCCAACCGGAAGATGCGTATCGTCTCCAGGTCCCCGTTGTCGTGACCCTGGAAGGCCAAGAGCTGGCGTTCCAGACCACGGTGGATATGCAGGACAAAAAATCGGAACTGAAGCTCCGTTTGTCCGCACGGCCCCTGCGCCTGGACATCGACCCTGAGTTCGACCTGTTCCGTCGGCTCGACCGGGAGGAAATCCCGACGGCGATCTCGCAGGCCCTCGGTTCGAAAAAGATGCTGATCATCCTCCCCTCTTCGGCGAACAATAAACTCCTCAAGGCGTACCGCGGGCTCGCCGCATCACTGTCGATGTCCGGGTCCGATCAAGTGGAAGTCAAGCTCGATTCCGATATCAAAGCGCTTCCCGCAGACCGTACCATCACCATACTTGGGTGGGAGAATCGTTTCCTCAAGGAAATGACTTCAGCCCTGTCCGGATATGACGTCACGATACAAAAGCAGTCCTTCCGCGTCGATAAGACCGATATCCCGAAGCGGAACCATTCCATAGTTCTCACCGCGCGTCACGCCAGAAACAGCGACGCGGCCATGATGTTCATTGCCTCCGACCTCGCCGAGGCCCTTCCCGGACTGGCGCAGAAGCTGCCGCACTACCACAAATACAGCTATCTCGCCTTCGAGGGACAGGAGCCAATGAACGTCGCCAAGGGCAGATGGCCGGTGACCGATTCTCCCCTGACTATCTTCCTCCCGCTCACGAAAGGAACGGTCACCCGGGTCGAGATGGGCAAGCTCCTGCCACGGGAACCCCTTGAAACCCTTACGCCGCTTTTCTCCAAGGATAAGATGATCGGGGTTGTGCGATTTCTATCGAGCAATGAACTGGGCGGCCGCGGGTTCGGCTCCGGGGGGCTCGACAAGGCAGCAGACTATATTGCTCAACAATTCAAGGAAGCCGGTCTCGCTCCTGCAGGAGATCCCGGGGGAAGCTGGTTCCAGACCTGGGAAGACATCAGCAGCGATCCTCTTCACTCGGCAGTCATGAAGAACGTGGTCGGCGTGGTCCTTGGCAAGAAGCCGGAGATGGGCACGGAGAGCGTGGTCGTCGGCGCGCATTACGACCACCTGGGCTTTGGCTGGCCCGAGTCCAGAGACAACGGCAAAGGAAAGATCCATCCTGGTGCGGACGATAATGCAAGCGGCGTCGCCGTGCTTGTCGAGCTTGCGCGAGTGCTCGCAAAGGGTCCGAGGCCCGAACGGACGATCGTGTTCGTAGCCTTCACCGGAGAGGAGGCGGGCAAACGAGGCTCGAAATACTATGTGGCGACTGAAAAACGCTGGCCTGTTGACCAGTGCCTCGGTATGGTGAACCTCGATACGGTCGGCCGGCTCGGGAAAAAGAGGCTCCTTGTTCTCGGCACAGGTTCGGCGCGGGAATGGGCGCACATTTTCAGGGGCGCAGGGTACGTGACCGGTGTTGAGATCGAATCCGCAGCAGTGGAGTTGGATTCAAGCGACCAGAAGAGCTTTCAGGAAGCGGGTGTGCCCGGAGTCCAGCTTTTCTCCGGCCCCCACCTCGATTATCATCGCACCACCGACACTGCGGACAAGATCGACCCGGATGGGCTCGTTAAAGTAGCGGCCGTGGCAAAGGAGGCCGTGGCGTATCTCGCGGGCCGCCAAGAACCGCTGACACAGAGGGGGAAGCCCGCCAGGGCATCATCAACCTCAGCGGAAATCGGGCGAAAAGTCAGTCTTGGGACTATCCCCGATTTTAGTTACAGCGGCAAGGGTTTCAGACTCTCCGGCGTAGTGCCCGGATCGCCCGCCGAAACCGCTGGTCTGAAAGACGGAGATGTGATCACGGCGATCAACTCGACTGCCCTCACTAGCCTGAAGGACTTTTCAAATATCCTCAAGACGCTGGATCCCGGAGACAAGATAGCAATCACCTTCCTGCGTGACGGGAAAGAGATGGCGGCGGAGGCCATCGTACAAAATAAATAAAGTGAAATCGTCGGCCGTGTTAATCATTATTTCATTACTCTCCCCAGTCGAGCCGCTCCGCGAGACGCGGTGGAAGCCCCGCTCGAATGATCTTGTCCTGACAATTGATGATATCGTACTCTACACGGTAAAAAACAACGGTGCTCTCTATCGAGTCGTGTACCAGGAACGCCGCACGGGGATCGCCGTCCCGGGGCTGGCCCACGCTGCCGGGATTGATCAGATACTGCTTGTCCTTTGAAAGCGACAGCTCGCTCGATTCCTCAACCGATACCATGCCATGATATTTTACACAGGCGGTCCTGATATGCGTGTGTCCGAAGAACCCGATCCGCAGTGCTCCGTGCAGTCCGGCAAGCAGTCGAAAGTTGTCGATCGCGTCGTTCCTGCTCCGAATATAGCGATCGGTATTATGGACGGACCCATGGAAGATAAAGAAGTCGCGCACCTGCTGTTCTCGCGGCAGGTTCATAAGGAACAACCTGTTTATTTCCGTCAGTGTTTCACGCGTCCAGAGCAGCGCTTCTCGTGCCAGGGAGTTGAACGCCTCAGGTTCTTCGATGCCCGAGGCGGAGGCATCATGATTGCCCATAATGCAGGTGATCTTTCCGCTCCTGATGATATCCACGCACTCATTGGGATTCGCATTGTATCCCACAATATCGCCAAGACACACGATATCATCCACCCGGAGCCCATGGATCCTATCGAGCACCGACCTGAGCGCTTCGAGATTCGCATGAATATCGGCAATCACAGCGGTACGCACATATCACCTCACCATCATGGCGGGCTGCTAGCTCTGATTAAATTGTAGCAGAATTGCCGTTACGGAAGGCAGCGGGAGACAAGCATGACTGCGAATAAAGTCATCTCTTGTTCTTCAGTTCTTTTTGCAAAGCGGTGGGTATTCTTTGGCCCTTCCGAAAAACAGACTATAAAAAACAAAAGGGCCTTTTGCAAGGCCCTTTTGCTGATGCTGATGCAGTAGTGTGGTTATTACTTTTTCTTCTTCGGCTTCTGTTCTTTCTGGGGTGCCGCCGCCGGCGCCGTAGTCGCCGCCGCTGTCCAGTTGTTCAGATCATGGGCGATCTTGTGGCAATCTCCGCATTTCGTGAATTTTGCCATGATGCCGGCCGGATGCTTATCTCCATGACAATCCTTGCAGTTCGGGACCATCTTGTGTTTATCCTGATGGCAGAATGCGCACGCAAAAGTGCTGTGCTTTACTTTCGATGTTGTCAGGAGTTTATAGGCGTTTGCATGGCATCCAGCGCACATCTTGGAGTCGGTATCGGAAGCATACGTCACGACCTTCGGCATATGCGCCTTATGGCATTTCTTGCAGTCAGCCTTCGTCATATCAGCGGAATGGGGCTTGTGGCACTGCGTGCATGCCGGTACCAAGCGGTGCGTTGCTCCATGGCAGGTCGTGCAGAAGAACGCCGTATGTTTGCTCTGGTTCTCACGCAACTGCTTGATCTGGGGCGAATGACAGGTGAGACAGGGCTCCGTCAGGTTAGGCCCGAATGTGATCGACAACGGAGTGTGGGGATTCGTATGGCAGCTTAGACATCCCTTGAGCTCGAAGTGCGGCTTGCCCTGATGACACTGGTTGCACGCCGGAATATTGTTCTTCGACGAAGGACGGTGACTGCTGTGGCAATCCTGACAGCTTACCGTTTTATGCTTCCCTCCCTTGGCATCGATATCGGCGGGCTGAGTCGAATGGCATTTGACGCAGTCACCGGCGGTGAGCTTCGGCACTACCGGCTCCCCGGCAGCCCATCCCGGGACTGAATACAACGATAGAACCACATACGAAAGCAGCAACATGATGATCCTGATACCTGTGTTTCTTTTCATAAGTTCCTCCAATATATAGATTTATTGAACAACGGAAGGCAACATAAGAATAATGCGAGGTGAATTATTGCATAAGTAATTAAAAAAATCAACCCGGAAATATTTTTATTTTGTTTTTTTGAGTTCGGTCCGGGGTGCATCCTAGGGACCGGTTATTGATGGGTGAACGTTCCAAAAAAGATATAAGGAGGGTGATCCGTCCGTCGCAGACATTCCAGGGAACCGGACATTTCCCCGGGATCGTCTTTAGCCCTCTTTCAGCCAGGCCATCATGGACGTGGTAAGTTCAGCAGATGCTATCGTAAATTCCCCATTCACTTCGAGCATTTTCATGGCATGGGCTTTCTCGCCTGAGATGGCAAGCTGGGCGACCTTCGCGGCCTTTTCATGGAAAGCAGCATGAAACTCTTGCACTTTATGATAATGTTCGGAATTCTTTTGTTTCTCTGTGATTGTCGGCCCATAAAGCCATTTTCCAAAACTGCATTGCTTGTCCGCCTGTATGGTGGATATCTTTACATCAATTTTCCCCGTGGCTATGGCGCTTTTTAGCTTCCTTTTCCATACGCCATGGGCGCCGACTGCATCTGTTATTTCATCCTTGAATTTCATAATGTCAACTCCGTCCCATTGTTACGTTCTGGTGACAATAACTACCGGTGCAGACAACCCGTTGCCGTAACCGGGACAATCCCGGGTATAATAGGCTTAAATGACTGCCGATCATAATCATGATATAGATGTATCACAATCGTTCAATAAAAACAACCTAAAGTATTTTTACCTCTGCTTTACAAATTCAGGTAGGCGACCAATTTTTTCCCTCTCTGCAAATTTCTTCAGCCTGTCCTATACGCGTTCCATCATTAGCCTGTTCGAGGTGTGACAATAACCCACCTTTCAGATTATCAATGAAAAAAGCCCACTCGGTCAGAAATAGGCTTGGCCTAGTAATCAAAAGGAGAAATTACTGCTTCCCGAGGATCGCATCCTTTGCGGCCTTGGCTACACGGAATTTCACCGCTTTTTTTGCCGGGATCTTAATCGTTTTGCCGGTTGCAGGATTCCACCCCATACGAGCTTTACGCTGAACAAGAAGCAATTTCCCAAGTCCGGGTATCGTAAAAGTGTTCTTGGCTTCCTTGTACGCAATCTCCGCAATGAACTCTATTATCCCTGCCGCTGCCTTCTTCGTAATAGCGGCCATTTCAGCAATCTTTTCTACTAACTGCGATTTGGTCATTGCCTTTGCCATGTGGGTCCTCCGTCGCGTGGATTAAATATACTTTCAAAACATCTGTCGATTACAAAATGAAGTGACGATAACGCAAAGTGAAATTGAAGATAGACGTGCGAACGGCGAAGGATGTTGCCTTTTTCGTGAACAAGGGATAGGGAGACTATGTGGCACGACAACTATAGTTCCAAATCTATTCTGTCTGATCATTCTATTTACCGTTTCCCTTAGTTGGGCCGTTCTCTTGTAGAGAATATTTTTTTATAAATACAATGGAATACGCGACGATCAAATAAAGCGCTAACACAATTAAGGCGTTCCAAACTGCGATATCGCTCTGAAAATAACCGCGTCCGGATGCCAAATCAGCGATGCTCCAGGTGACGGCGCTAAAAATTGATATTACGGTTGCAGGCACTCCTCCCTCGAACCAGGCAATCAGAATAACGGGAAACAGATAGAGAACTGAAATGGAGACATCATAGCCGGTAATAAAGTCAAGACTGCCGATTACTAATACGAGGAAAAATACGAAAAATGTAAGATATGTTCTCTGAAGCTTTTTAAGGGACGCCAAAATTGCCTCAATCTTCATAATCGTCGTTACTCTGGAAGAATGTTTTTGCCGTATCTGTACGGCAACGATTATCGGTGACAGCGGATGCAGTTCTTTCGGTCCTTCGCGTCGACATCCGCGCCCTTTTCGGATCCTTCCGAGCAAGTATTTTTCAGGAATACCGCGACCATTTTAATGCACGAGCGCCGCACCTGCAACTGCTTTGCGACGAAACGCGGATAACTGCCGCCGAAATGCGTTATGATATGACAAACGACGAGGAATATTCAGGCAGGCATGGCGAGAACACGGGGTATGCGGCCCGGTGAGCCGTAAAAATAGATACGGAACGTTGCCGTCCTTCAGACTGCTGTTTGTGAAAATCACATTTGCTTGAATTGATGAATAAAGGCCCGACTCACCGTGAGGGGTTCCTGGAAATCTTTTACGGTCAGTACATGTGTGTCGCGGCCGGTTTGGCTGACGGAAACGACCTTTGAGGCGTTCACGATCGTGGATCGATGAATCCGCCAGAACCTTTCAGGGTCAAGCTGCTTGATCAATTCGCTGAGCGACGCGCGCATCAGAAACTCTCCGTCCTTCGTGACCACGAACGTATATTTCGATCGCGCGTTTATAAAGAGAACGTCGTCAACGGAAACAAGACGCATGACCTTGCCCGAAGATGCGCGCAGGTAGCGCACATAGTCATCCTTGTCTTCCATCGCCTGGGCGAGTTTCGACAGAAGTGATCCCAAATCCTGCATTCCCCTGTTATCCGCAAGGCGACCCTTTATTCGGGCTATAGTACGCCTGAGTCTCTCATCGCTGACCGGCTTGAGCAGATAATCGACAGCCGCTTCTTCAAAAGCATCTACGGCATATTTGTGGTAGGCGGTGACAAAAACAACCAGGCACGGGTGCCTCATTCTTCGAGCAACTTCAAGGCCCGAGATGCCCGGCATCTTAATATCGAGAAACGCCAGGTCAGGCTTCTCATTATTGATCTTTTCCAGGGCGTCATTGCCGTTCACCGCAGTGCCGCAGACCTCGAGTTCGGGCCACAATTCGGTCAGCCGTCCGGCCAGATATTCTGCAAGTTTCGGCTCGTCGTCGGCGACAAGCGCGCGTATGCTCATAGAGGCACCTCGATAGTCGCGATCGCACCGCAGGGTCTGTTCTCTTCAAGTACGAGACCGGCACTGACGCTGTAAAGCGCGTGAAGACGGGCCTTCACATTTTCGAGTCCAAGTCCCCGGGTATTCATCGCATCGGAAAAGCCGAGTCCGGTATCGGAAACCGATAGGCGCAACAGGCCATTTGCTTTTTCCGCCTTGATTGCTATGCTGCCGCCCTCGACCTTCGGCTCGATGCCGTGCTTGACGGCGTTTTCTACAAGCGGCTGAAGAAGCATGGGCGGAAACTGCAGCTTGAGCAACTCCTCCGGTATCTCTATGGTAAAGTCCAGCCTCGGCCCCATTCGCATCTTGAAGATGCTCAGGTAGTCACTGAGCATTTCAGCCTCTTGCTCCAGAGTCGATATATCTTCCCGGGACCGCTCCAGCGCAAGACGCAGGGAGCTTGTAAGGTGCTGCAACATGGTCTTTGCGGAGTTCGGCTCCTTGTCGATAAGACTTATGACGTTGGCGAGCGAATTGAACAAAAAGTGGGGCTCTATCTGGGCCTGGAGCATTCTCAGTCGGGTTTCAACGACCTGCCGCTCGGCCGATATGCGCCGCACCTGCTGCTCTTCAAGCCGCGTGTTTTCCGCCTGCTTACGCCCGGTGATGTCCTGTGCAATGTAAACTGCGTGAAGAACGTTCCCGGTGTCGTCCTTTACCGGGTACGCGCTGATATCCCTATATGTTACCGTGCCGTCGGCGCCGCGATGGACGCTCTCGCGGGCTGCGTGCTCCCCTGTTCTCATCGTCAAGGTGACAGGGCATTCTTCACAAAGAAGGTCGCACGGTAAAGATCTCTTCTGAGCAATGTCCTTACAACGCCTGCCTATGACCTCATGTTCGCTGACCTCAGACTCACGGATATAATCCTTGTTGCACGCCGATATTCTCATCTCCTTTGGATCTACGATTGCTATGGCTGCGTCGATACTGTTCAGAACGGCGGACATGGTATCTTTCGCCCGCTCCATCTCAAAAGCGTGGCGTTTCATCCTCAAAACATACAGGGCGAGAAGAAAGGTGAAGATAAGTCCCGCCGCAAGAACCATCCATGAATACCGCGTCTTATGCGTTGAAAGATACTCACGTGTTGGGTGGAATTTTACCGTCCATCTCCGGTCGGCAACGTTCAGCGCCTTTGTAAACGTGAACTCTTCGTTCGCGGAATTCTCTTGCCTGACATTTGAGTAAAGCATTCTTCGTTCCGAAACGGCCAACTCGTCGAAAAGAGAGAGTTCGATGCCGGTGAGGTTTATCCCCTTCAGTGCGGCGCTAACCATATCACCGAAGCGAAGGACGCCCACGGCAAAGCCCATGAGGTTCTTTCTGCGCTCTTCCCGGGTACCATGCGGCGAGGCATTGCGGTATATGGGCTGTATGGCCAGAAAAGCAAATTGACGGTCGGTTTCCAGAAACAACGTGATCCTTCGTGTTGCGACCATGGAGCCGGTGTCTCGTGCTTTTTCCAGGGCAGCTCTGCCATTGGGATGTGCCGACATGTCCAATCCGAGGGCGGCCTCATTTCTGCCGGCTGATTCGGAATAGAAGACCGGGAAGTACTCATCCCGTTTGGCGGCCGTCACCAGCTGCTTTTGTGAATTCAGTTCGGCAAAACGGTATGTTGAGTAACCGTCCTTGACTGCGGCTGCCTCATACCTTTTTCTTTCGGCGCCTGCAACGCGTGGTATCCATCGGAGGGAATGAATTCCGCTGCTGTGAGGCAATATGTTGTTTACAAATGTATGGAATCTGGCCCTTGTTACTTGAGGAGAAGATGCATAGAGACCTTCAATGGCATGGAGCGAATTCAGGTTTTCATCAATGCTTTTCTCAATCGCTGCGGAATAATTCTCGGTATCAAAATTAAATTCATTTCGAAGATCCTTATATTCCAGCTGTTGCACCAGGATGCACATAAGAACAGACAATAGTATTCCTGCGCCCAGGACTATTATTGCCGGCATGTTTTTCTTCGAAAAAAAGCCTTCTAATTTATTTTTCATCGTGCGCGCTTCTTGTGTTTCTCCGTGGGCGTGCCTGAGAGCGCAAGACAACGGGGCTCTCGGGAGTGCGGCCTATCTTCTGTGGCATACAGTGTCTGCACCCGGGTCAACTTTTTCATCAGGGTTCAATGTTGATGGTTTCGAAAAAAATCATCATACCCGCGAAAGCGGGTATTCAGAGGTCAACAATCTGATTGAAAAGACTGGATTCCCGTTTGCACGGAAATGACGGAATACACAAGATTTCGACTTTTTACGAGTTCATCAATTTTATCGTTTCTGAAATTAGTTTGATGGATGTCCTTTAATCTCCTGTTTTCGACTTCGCCTTGTACCTGCACACTGCGACCCTGAGTTTCTGGTGAAGATATGCTGTTACACCATGATTGGCCCTACCAAGGTATCCTACCATGAAAAAATAAAACTATCAACATTCTGTACCATCTAAAGAATTTATTTTAACAGACCACGACAGAAACCCCGATCGGATCATGGTTCCCCTTTCCCGCTCTAATCGTAATGGATCAACATGGCTTCCTTGATCTTCTGCGCCTTCTCCTTGCTCACCAGTTTCTCGACAATAGCGAGGCCGAAGTTAAGCGCCGTGCCCGCGCCCCTGCTGGTCAACACATTCCCGTCGACAACAACCGACTTTTCCTCATACACCGCGCCACCAAGCCTGTCCTTGTAGGAAGGGTAAGCGGTTACATGCTTACCCTGGAGCACGCCCGCGTTCGCGAGTACGTAGGGAGCCGCGCAAATGGCGCCGGTAAGCTTTCCCTTTTGCGAAAAACTCTTGATCAATTCCTTCACGCGCGGGTCAGCGTTCAGATTATCTGAACCGGGCTGACCGCCGGGCAGCACGATCATATCAAAATCATCGGCCTTTACCGTGTCGATCACCGTGTCCGGGATGACCATGACCTTCCGGGCGCTCGCGATCGGCCCAAGGTGCAGACCGGCGATCACCGTATCGATCTCTGCCCGTCTCAGTACATCGACAATCGCAATGGCCTCTACCTCCTCAAAGCCCTCTGCAAGTATGACCGCTACCCTCGCCATAATACCTCCTGTCGCTTTTTTTTGCGTATTCAGTGCCGACATAATGCGGTAATGATAGTATACTCATTCGAGAACTTTCATCAACTTAAATAAAAAAGAGGGGAACGAAAAGCGGAATCCGCCAGTGATCCCCCATCATTACACTGTTCTTTCCCCTAAACAATGTCCGGATGGGTATACCCCATCCGGACGGTAATCGGTCGTACTTCAAAACGCTCCTGAACGTTACGCTGCTTTCGCGTGAAACGACTTGATCACTTCTGGTGTGAACGAAGTTACTTCGACGATGCGTGCCTTGCCGATAAGGAACCCCGGTACCAGCTTCCGGGCCTCTGCTTCATCTTTTACATCCACCAGGGCATACCCGGTGTGGTCCCCTGCCATGCAGCCATAGTTGAACTTCTTCAAAATCTCCGGTCCCTTGTCAAGCTCTTCATCCAGCGCTCTCAGACACTCTTCTTTGGTATGGGGTGTTTCAATCATGTATTTCATAGCTACCTCCTTGTACCTTAAACCCTGTTCCAGTCTCGACCATCCGTATTGAGGACTGCATCTATCCTGATTTATAGCATAGCACTGTTCCGTCGTACTGTCAAGGAAGCTCCGGTGCTGCAAGGCACATACTCTCGTGATGCATCGCAACAGCCCCAGTAAATCAACCTTTCGGCTTATCAATTGGCTATTCAGCAATAAGGTTCCGCCGTTTCATTCAAGAGCAGTTATGCCCGACAGAGAACTGCTCTTTGATGCATTATTTTGGCGTAATGATCGTTTGCTTCACCGAACACAATCAAAATCTTTTTCAAAACGTACAACCGAGGTTGCATAGGTATGGCGAAAATGCCGGTCACCTTGACAACCGGATAAGCGGAGATATAATGTAATCAGGTTACACCATTTCAAAAAGAAAAGAGGCGATAGATATGAAAAAGATCATGCTGCTTGCAACGGTAATCGGCTTGGTCCTTGTCTTTGGATTGTCCTTCGCTGAAGAAAGCGTGGCGAAGACCAAGGGCCCGATGGGCGATCCTGATAGTCTGATTAACTATCTCGATCCGAGCAATGCTGTCGTAACAGTTCCAGCACACAGAGGGCTGTATGGATTAACGGAAGAAGGATTGGCAGGAGCGGGAGGTTCAGCCGGCGGCGGCAGGAGCGGGAACCCGGACAGCTTTATTAACTATCTTGACCCGAGTAATGTGAATGCGCCTGTCGCAAAAGTTACCGGAAAAGCCACGTGGGGAGTCATGCGTGACGATCCGGATAGTTTCATTAACACCCTTGATCCGAATCAGTAGTATAGGGAGGGGACCTCTCTATCACCTGGTGATATCCTGAGAGGCCCGACAAAATTGGGAACGACAATTAATCAAAAAGCAGACCGAACTACGGTCTGCTTTTTTTACCAAACCTTCTCCGCGAGGCTGCTCCCCTTCATGGGATTCCGACCGTGATGAATTCAATCTCAACTGGTATGACTACGGAAAGAGTGCGCCCTGCGTCGTGCCGTGGCAGGTAGTTTCATCATATTCCCGCTCATCCGCATTTAATTGACCCATCCGCTCGCGGCTCAGGGCACTCACTTCCGCGTTGAGCTCGGCACAGCTGAGGGCACGCGGCAATTTGGCCACGGCGCGGGAAAAATCAGCTGCCGCCTCCACCGCCAGGTCGCGATGCCCCTGTTCATGAGCGATGAGGTTCTTCATGTAGCCATCCCATTTATCCACGAGCTGCCGGGGAACATCATCAGTCCGCAGCCATTGGGGATACCGGAACGTTATTTCGAGAGTCACCCTGAAGGAGTCGACGGAACAGTCCTGAGAGGAAGGGTCATTGCGGTAACCCCACTTCCAGTACCAGCTGGTGACGGAATCGTACTTGTTGCCGTCGTTCCACACGGGGCCATTTTGTCTCATCTGGCTCCGCATTTCTTTTTCGCTGTCCCCCCGGATCTCATAGTATTCATATTTTTCAGTTACCGACGGCAAGGTAAATACTCTTTTTACACGGAGAGAAAAATCTTTGTCTCTGCTTGCGACTTCGATTCTGTCTTCGCCCGCGAATGCCGTTACTGCAACGATCACCATCAGGAGAACACTTATGATTATCTTTTTCATTCCTGAACTCCTCACGGTGCTTTGGACCATCTTATTCCTGGTTTAGGATATTCATGTTCCTGATGGGCTGGACGTCCAGTGGAACAGTGCTCCCGATGGACGGTTTCAAGCGGATGCCCTTCAAAGAAGTTACTTGGAGTATACACGGCGTTTATAGTACCATAGTGGAGGAGGCTTGTCAGCGTGAAGTTCTAATTTGAGATTTTCTGAATACTACAGGTTTCCGTCGGTCCATTCCCGGGAATAGTCGGGGCTCAACATATTGATATTCAATGCATACGAGAGAACATGCATGGCTACACATTTTCCACCATCTCCCACACCCCGCAAGGGCAGATGCCGGCGCAGAAACCGCAGCCGATGCACTTGCTTTCGTCCACCGCGTACTCGAAGGACTTGTTCGGGAGCTTTTTGCGCGTGATGGCGCCGTAGTAGCACGACTGTTCGCACATGCCGCAGTCCCGGCAGGAGCCGCAGCTCATGCAGCGGTCCGCTTCCTTCTTTGCCGAGAACTTGACGTCGCTGAACCTGCATACCTCATAGTATTGGGTCTTGATCTTCTCGTAGGGAATTACACGCCGCTCTTCAGGAATGTAATCAGTGTTCATGAGCAGCGCATGGATCTTATCCGCAGCCACCTTGCCCTGTCCGATGGCATGCGTTACGAGTCCGGGCCTGGTCGCGTCGCCGATGGCAAAGACCTTCACGTCCGAAGTCTGTCCCAGGTCGTTCACCGTGATAAAGCCCCGGTCCGTATTGATCGACGGGGGCAGGAAATCAAGCACCGGTTTATCGCCGATGGAAACAATGACCATGTCCGCGTCGAGGGACGTGCCGTCCTTGAAGAAGAGCTTTTTCGCCTTGGCATCGAACTTCTCCGTCACTTTCGGGAACAGGACTTTCGTGCCTTTCGATGACGCAAGCTCCATTTCCTTTCCAAAGGCCGCGGGCTTCTGCACATCAACAGCGATGACCGACTCCGCGCCGTGGTCGTACGCCTGGCAGGCGATATCCATCCCCACGTTGCCCGCGCCGATTACTACGACCTTCTTCCCTTTGAGGTTCTTCGGCTTGCCGAAGTTGATCTCCTTGAGATAGTCGATGCCCTTCACCACGTCCTCGTGCCCGGGGAACGGGATCACGCGGCCCTCCTGGGCGCCGACGGCAATGACCACCACATCGTGGTCCTTGTAGATATTCTCGAACTTCTTTTTATCCACCGCTGCCTTGGTCTGTACCTTCACGCCGATCTCGGCAAAGCGCGCAAGTTCCTTGTCCAGGATCTTTTTGGGAAGCCGTTCCCGGGGGATGCACATCTCGAGTTTTCCGCCGATCTTGGCTGACGCCTCGTAGAGGTCGACGGTGTGGCCCTTGAGACCCAGCTGCCAGGCCGCCGACAGACCGCCCGGCCCGCCGCCGATAATGGCTATGCCGTGGCCGGTTGCCTTGGCCTTTTTCGGGGACTTGAGATTCAGCGCGGCTGCGCCGTATTCCTTGATATTGAGCGGCTCATCCACCCTCCCTCGCGTACAGTCGGTCATACAGAGGTTCGGACAGACCGTGCCGCAGACCGTTGCCGGGAGCGGGCTGTACTGAAGCACGAGAGCAAGCGCCTCGGCTGTTCTCCCCTGCCTGATGAGGCTCGCGCGCTTGTGCGAGGGGATTCGCGACGGACAGGCATAGGCGCAGGGCGGAAGGTATGTGTCATTCTTCCATAATGGCTTCCATCTGCGCTCTTCTCCGGTGGTGATATAGGGCAGCACGGAGCGGTCGTGGGTAAGGTAAGCGCCGAACATGCCGCCCCTGCCCACTTCCTTTTCCCACACGTTCAGACGGAACTCGGAGAGCCCCATCTTGAGCTTGCCCTTGGCCTTGGTCTTCTCAGCCGGCGTATAAGAGATGAGCTTTTTCCAGGCGTTCATGTCCCTGGTCAGCTCTTCGTAAAAGGACATGCGCTCGATGGCCGCAAGATACGGTTTCATGTTCGTAGTCAGCCACTCCCAGTCCTGGGGGGTGAGGTCCACGAGTTTCACATCCGTTTTACTGTACTCCTTGATCGTCCCGCGGAAATAGATCGTGCCGCCGACCATACCGACGCAGGGGCGATAGCCCAAAATGTTCTCGGGGTCCCTGGGATTCACGCCGCAGACCACGGCAATACCGCCAGCCTTGAACTCGGCAAAAGAATCGCCCATGCCGCGGAAGTACCATGATTCCAGATCAGGAAAACGCGGGTTCTTCTTGGTCATCGTATCGCAGCGCGCGCCGCCGCCGCCCTGGACATAAAGTTTGCCCTGCGCGGCAGCATTGTGAGCGCCGTTCGCCACGTCGCCGAGGACCGTGATGATCGCCCCGCAGTTCAGCCACCCCGCGTCATCCGACGTTGACCCTTTGACCAGGATCTCGGTGCCGTCCATGCCCATACTGCCCACGCGCTGGCCCAGGGGGCCTTCGACCGTGACTTTGATCGTTCCACCGCGCGGCCAGATGCGCCCGCCGATGCCGTGCTGACCATCGGCAACAACCGTGATGTCCCTGGCGCCGTCCTTGATGGCCTTCTGGAGCTGTTCTTCGAGGTCCTTGGAGGAGACCCGTTTTCCGTCGATATTGCCCTTGATTATCATTTTGACCTCAAACCAGTAATTAACCACAGAGATCACAGAAAAAACCTTGCAACCTGAATTATGAATCTGAACGTTTTCCTCTGCGTCCTCTGTGGTGAAAATTCAT
>JBGPIG010000012.1:0-17314 GCA_041484745.1 Nitrospirota bacterium
CGTCTGTTTGAACCGGCGGATACTTTTCCTTCCCTGAATGGCTTCGAATAAATCCATATGCATGGTGGAGCTATGAAAACATTCCACTCCGAACTCCTTACTCCGAACTTCCTATGCCAGCTCCGCCAGCCGCCGGATCAGCCGTTCAGTGTCCTTCCAACCGAGGCAGGGATCGGTAATGGACTTCCCGTATACATTCTCCGAAGCCTTCTGCGCTCCCTCTTCGATGAAGCTTTCTATCATAAAACCCTTCACCATCTTCCGCACGACCTCGGAATGCTCTCGGGTCCGCATCACTTCTTTTGCGATCCGCGGCTGCTCCTTGTACTGCTTGTTTGAGTTCGCGTGGTTCGTGTCCACGATGATCGCTGAATTGGCAAACGCTCTCTCTTTGTAAGTCTTGGCGACCTTGATGAGGTCTTCATAGTGGTAATTGGGAATGCTCTGACCGAACTGGTTCATCGCGCCCCGGAGGACACAGTGGGTCAGCGGATTGCCCGAGGTCTTGACCTCCCAGCCTTTGTAGCTGAACACATGCGGGGCCTGGGCCGCTTGCACAGCGTTGAACATCACATCGAAGTCCCCGGACGTCGGGTTCTTCATTCCCACGGGAATGTCCAGGCCGCTGCAGGTCAGCCGGTGCTGCTGGTTCTCCACCGAGCGGGCGCCGACTGCCACATAGCTCAGCACATCTTCGAGGTAGGGATAGTTCCCCGGATAGAGCATCTCGTCCGCCGCAGGCAGATGGGACTCCTTAAGGGCCCGGATGTGCATTTTCCGGATGGCCGTGATCCCTTCGACGATGTTCGGCGCCTCCATCGGGTTCGGCTGGTGCGCCATGCCTTTATAGCCTATGCCGGTCGTGCGCGGCTTGTTCGTATAGATCCGCGGGATGATGATGATCTTGTCCTTCACCTCGGACTGGACCTTTGCTAACCGAGAAATGTAATCGCACACTGCTTCCTCATCGTGGGCCGAGCAGGGCCCTATGATCAGCAGGAGCTTATCCACCGCTCCGGTGAACACCCCGAGAATCTCTTTGTCCTTCTCTTTTTTGACCTTTTTCAGGTCCGCCGGAAGCACGATTTTCTCAAGGATGTCCTTGGCTTTCGGGATCTGTCGAATATAGTGAAAACCCATAGGCTGTTTAGTGAACCCCCATTCTTTCCTGATCGAGTCTGGTCCGCGTATATAGCTTTTTTCGCTCAATTATATGAACCGCTTGAAAGTAAGTCAAGACAAAAAGCGGCTGCTCGTCCCGAACATGCGTGCGCCATGGTGAAGGGGATAAAAAACCTCTGGCGTTTTTCTTGATAATATTGTATAAAAAGCGTGCAATGGCAAAGAAACTGTCGGCAAAAGGAAAAGGGAAAGGCGGCCGGTTCGATCACTGGATGCTCGCGGGGATCGTCATCGCCGTCGTTGTGATCGCTCTCACGCTGTGGGGCCCCCTGCGCAAGTTCAGGCCGGCTGAAGACAGCAAGAGACCGGTACAGACCAAGCAGCGCGACGAACCCGCCGCCAAAAAAACGGAAAAGAAAGAACCGAAAAAACATGGGGAAAGCCTGGTTGTCGGGCCCATCGAGAAAACCATTCTGATCGCCATTGTGATCGACGATCTGGGACAGGACGTGAAGCAGGCCCGTGAGGTACTCTCGCTGCCCGGCAACGTCACCCTTGCCGTCATGCCCGGCCTCTCGCAGTCGAAAAAAATCGCAGAGGCGGCAATACAGAAAAACCATGAGGTGCTGATCCATCTGCCCATGGAATACAGGAGCAAGAACGGAAAACCGGCGCCCGGCATGCTGCGCTCGGACATGACGCCCCTGCAATTCCTGACCACCGTGAGTGACGATGTTGAATCGGTCCCCGGAGCGGTCGGCATCAACAACCACGAAGGCTCCGCACTCACGGAGAACAAGGAAGCCATGAAGTTCCTGATGGCTGAGCTCAAGGCCAGGAATCTCATGTTCCTCGACAGCTTTACGAGCGCGAAAAGCGTTGCTTATGCTACGGCCAGGGAGTTTGGTCTCAAAACCGGTAAACGTGACGTGTTCCTGGATAACGAAGGCGATAATCCGGCATATATAAGGAAGCAACTTGATGAATTGGCGGATATCGCGCGGAAAAACGGTAAGGCAATCGGCATCGGTCATCCCCACCCTGCCACGATCGGCGAACTGCGAAAGTGGCTTGCTGAGACAGATCAACAGGGCATCGATATTGTCCCGGTATCGCGGTTGCTGCAGTGATAAATTCGAAATCCTAAGCTCTAAATTCTAAACAATATCGAATAACCAAAAATTCAAACATTCGCCATTCGAATTTATTTAGGATTTCGTGTTCAGTATTTAGTGCTTGCCACTCCATTATGTTCACCCTCGGAATAGAAACCTCATGCGATGAAACTGCGGCTGCCGTGCTCCAGGACGACAAGGTCCTGTCGAATATCGTCTCCTCGCAGATAGACATCCACAAAAAATATGGAGGAGTCGTTCCCGAGCTGGCGTCCCGGGAACACCTCAAGAACCTCATGCCCGTCATCCGCGAGGCGCTCGCAAGCGCCGCGGTTTCGCTCAGTGACCTCGGGCTTATCGCGGTCACCTATACCCCGGGCCTGATCGGCGCCTTGCTCGTCGGCGTGTCCGCTGCCAAAGCCATTGCCTACGCACGGGGCATCCCCTTCATCGGCGTTCACCACGGCGAAGGCCACATCCTCGCCGCGCACATCGAGTATCCCGGCATCGGTTATCCCTACATCGCCTTGCTCGTCTCCGGCGGGCATACTGCGCTCTATCACGTCAAAGGGCTCGGCGAATACCGACTCCTCGGCCAAACCCGGGATGACGCGGCGGGTGAAGCCTACGACAAGGTCGCAAAACTGCTTGGCCTTGAATACCCCGGGGGCCCGGTGCTCGACAAGTTCGCGCAGGAAGGCAATCCCGAGGCCGTGAAATTCCCCCGCGGCCATCTCGAAGGCTACGACTTCAGTTTCAGCGGGCTCAAGACCGCGGTCAGGAACCACCTGGCGATCTTTACGGGCAAGGACAAGGGCATCGCTCCGGACCTGAGCATCAGGGATGTTGCGGCGAGTTTTCAGGCCGCGGTCGTGGACACGCTCGTTGATAAAACCCTGCACGCTGCAATCGAAACAGGGCTTGACAAGATCGTGGTTGCCGGCGGCGTGGCTGCGAACAGCCTGCTCAGGAAAAGAATGAAGGAAGAATCTGATGAACGCGGAATTACCCTGTATCTCCCGGGCATGGGCCTCTGCATCGACAACGCGGCCATGATCGCGCTTGCGGGGTATCTTCACTATACACGCGGTGAGACCTCGGACCTCGACCTGAACCCCCGGCCCAGCATGCCGTTGTAAATTCTCAATTAACCCAAAATAGTTCTTGCTATTTCCGCGTAATCCTGTATTATGCACCTCGACTGTTTAACAATGCGGCAGGAATTTGACTGAAGTACACTCACACGTCACCACGTCCCTGCCCTCCATATCATCGATCTCTAACCCCCCTTGCTTTCAGCTCCCACTCTGAAATTGCATCAGCACCTATGGTTGGCGAACGATGTAGTTATGCCGGTCATATTTGTGCTGGCGCCGTCTTCGCTCTCAGGGACACCTGTGTTTCCCTGCGGCCTGCACGCAAACCGCTGACCCGGACACACCGGAACCAATGTCATTTGTTGACAGGATCGACAGGATAAAGCCTGAAAGAGCTTATTTAACAGCCGGTAAATCCCGTTAATCCTGTCAAAGATTTTGGTTTGTAAGTCAGACTTATCATAGGAGTAGTATGTCTTTTTCAAAATTGCAGCTCATCGAACCGATCCTCAAAGCAGTAAAACTCTGCGGTTACACCACGCCGACACCTATCCAGGAGCAGGCTATTCCCAAAGCGCTCGCGGGACATGATCTGATCGCCTCAGCCCAGACCGGCACGGGCAAGACGGCGGCCTTCGTGATGCCGGCTCTCCAGCGTTTGAGCGTACCATCAACAGCCGCGGGAAAATCCAAGGGCCCGCGCGTGCTCGTGCTCACGCCCACCCGCGAGCTGGCCAATCAGATCACGGAAGCGGTCCGCATCTACGGGAAGTTCATGCGCATCCGGAGCGGCGTCATTCTCGGCGGCATGCCCTACTTCGAACAGCAGCGGCTCCTGTCACAGCCCGTGGACCTTATCGTGGCGACACCGGGCAGACTCCTCGACCATATGGAGCGGGGACGCATCAATTTCTCGCGCCTGGAGCTCCTCGTGCTCGATGAAGCGGACCGCATGCTCGACATGGGTTTCAGCGAAGCGGTGGACACTATTGCAGCCGCAACCCCGGCCACACGCCAGACGCTCATGTTCACGGCCACCATGGATACTACCATGGCCAAGCTTGCCCAGCGCCTCTTGAACAATCCCGTGCGCATCGAGATCGTCGGCAAAAAAACCACCCTTGAGGCGATCGAACAACGCCTGCATGCGGCCGACGATATGCAGCACAAGAACAGGATGCTGAAGCACCTGATCTCCGACAGCGGCATGACCAGGGCAATCATCTTCTCCGGCACCAAGCGGAATGCCGACCAGTTGGCGAACGAACTGCACGCGCAGGGCCATTCAGCCGCAGCGTTGCACGGCGATATGAGCCAGAACGCGCGCAACCGAACCATCATGAACATGAAGCGCGGGAAGATCCGGCTGCTCGTGGCAACGGACGTGGCAGCGCGCGGGCTCGACGTCACCGGCATCACCCATGTCATCAACTATGACCTGCCGAAGAACGCCGAGGATTACGTGCACCGCATCGGCCGTACCGGCAGGGCGGGCGCGTCAGGCATCGCAATCTCCTTTGCGTCGTCCCGGGAAGTCGACTCCTTGCGCAGCATAGAACGCTACATCGGTCAATCCA
The DNA here is from genome assembly GCA_041484745.1 of Nitrospirota bacterium. Classification (GTDB taxonomy): domain Bacteria; phylum Nitrospirota; class UBA9217; order UBA9217; family UBA9217; genus JALNZF01. The sequence continues at coordinate 4,912 of JBGPIG010000012.1, forward strand.
TACCGCAGCAGGTTATCACAGGACTGGAACCGGCGCGCCCCTTACGCCGCTCAAGCAGCGGCGCCGGCAGCTCCATTCCGCCATCAGGAAAACGCTGGCAGGGAGCTACCGCGGGCAAGCGGTACGGACTGAGCGCTGCACCGAAAAATTCCTTTGGCGCAAGACCCAGCCGGAAACCCTATACTGACAGCCAGGTTTCCAGAGACGATAGACGAAGCTTCAAGAGTGAAGGCGGAAAAACCGGGGACTTCAGGAACAGCAGGCCAAGCCGTCAGTCTCGGTGGGCATAAGCGGACCCTGATACACTATGTCATATCCAGGCGCCTCAGTCATGAGGCGCTTTTTTTTGTTCTGTGCTAAAATACAAATCATATGAACGAAACCATTAACGTCGAAGAGCTTCGGGTCGGCATGTATATCATCCTCCCGGTGGGCTGGTTTAAGCATCCCTTTTTAACCAATGAATTCATCATCAATTCCCAGGACCAGATCGACAAGATCATCGACTTCGGTATCCGTGATCTTATCATCGACACATCAAAAGGGCGCCCGGTTGCCGACGCAGAGGCGGAGCGTCGAGGAAGGAAAGATCCAGCCGGCACACCCCCAAGAACATGGGCCCCGGAAAAGCTGGTCCCCGTTGAACTGCGGGAAGCCATTCACGACAAAACGATTCCCCCCGAGATAAAATCAAAGATCGTTTACGAGTCATCCCGCGTTCTCGTAGAAAGACTGCTTGAAGATCCGAAAGCGGAGAATATCCAGGAGGCAAAAAAAGGCATCGCTGAGATCGTTGACCTCATCATGGCCGACGATGAAACATCGAAACAGATGCTGAAGATAACCGCTTGTGATTTTTACACCTATACTCATTCGGTGAATGTGGGATTTTTCTCCGTTCTTCTCTCGAAAGCCCTCTTTAAGGGCTCCGACGCTCACGATATGCACGAGTTGGGCGCCGGATTCTTCCTCCACGACATCGGCAAGGTACGCATCGATCCGGCCATTATCAACAAGCCGGGGAAGTTGACGGATGAGGAAATGATGAAAATGAGGGCCCATCCGTACCAGGGTTATAAGATACTGAAGGAATCCAATCAGCTTACCGAAGAGTGTATGGTCATTGTGATGCAGCACCACGAACGCGAGGACGGCACCGGCTATCCGCGGCGGCTCAAGGGAGACGAGATCCATACGTACGGCCGCATCTGTTGTATCGCCGACGTGTACGATGCGATCACCGCGGAACGCTCCTATAAGCAGCGCGTGGATACCTTCAGCGCCCTTACGATCATGAAGGAGCAATTGTTGAATCATTTCCAACGGGAGATCTTCGAGAAGTTCGTCCTGCTCTTTGCTCAGCCATCGAAATGAAATGCTTCTGTCCTGCCCGGCAATAGTTCACGATACAGTTTCACCGTATACCGCCAACCCCCCCATCACCGGAAGAAAATCCTTATTATTGCGCCAGTTGCATAAATACCAAATCAGTCCGGTATGTCATTCTGAACGTAGTGAAGAATCTCGCATTTCCAGCAAGTTGCGAGACCCTTCGCTTCACTCAGGGTGACGAAAAATGGGTTCTCGCAACAGGCTCTATTTGCATTCTTAAAAACTCCTACCCGCATTTTCTCACCTCTGCAAAAAGATTTTATGGTCGGTTTATCATAAATTCAAACAGTTATGTTTTGGCATGAAGGATGCAATTACCCGGTGTAAGACGGTACGAAAAGGAGGAAACAAAAATGAAAAACACTCTCTCAAGAAAAGCAGCATACATCGGAGCGGGCGCAGGACTGGTGCTCTTCATGATATTCGGACTTCTGCCCGGCAGCCTTTTGGGCGGTGCAGCAGGGATAAAATTTGCGGGCTTGTTCTTCGGGCTTGCAATCGAACCGGGGATAATCTCACGCATGATCGTCCTTGCATCCATGCTGGTAGGCGTCCTGGTTTCGGGTATAGCTATCATCTCAGCCACCTCTGCAACAGGGTGGTTGGTGGGCAGAGGACTTGCTGTATCAGCACAAGAAAAGGCTTCGGATACAGCGGCAATGTTCCAGAATAAGTAATCCGGAGAGCAAACGATATTATATAAATCCAGCTACGGCTGAAAGAAAAAGGAGAAATAATCATGAAGAACGAGACGGTAAAAGCGGGAATGAAGATCGGAGCAACGGTAGGTGGGCTGGTATTCTTGGTATTCGGCATCATGCCGGGGTTCTACTTTGGCAGCTACGGGACCCTAATTCTGCTCCAGAAACTCTCGGGCGGCGCGGTAGAGCCGACCCTGATCGTGCGGGCGGCGGTGGTCATGGGGATCGTGGTAGGGATCGCGTGCGCAGCAGCGGTGAGCATAGTGGTAGGCGGCCTCCTGGGCACGGCCATGGGATTCATCGTATCGCCCGCGACCAAGAAAGAGAAACAGACAGCTGGTGCAAAAGCGTAGAAAACCGGACACCAGACTGACAAAAACAAAAGAGGTAGTTTATTGAACGACAAAAGGCGGTGAGAAATCACCGCCTTTGTTTTATTTGTTAAGGGCCGTTCAGCGACCTGTAGTACGGGGGCGTGAAGGCTTGAACGTCCGTGAACCGGATGAGTGGGGAGTACCGGCAGGGCGTGGTGCGATTCCCCTCATTGTTGACGTTGTCTGTGCAGGTTTATGGGTCGCAGTTGTGCGAACCCCCGTCTGCTTCGCTCCGGGATGCTCCCGGCGGCGCTGCGGTTCCCGCGGCGGTCGCGCGAATTCAGCGTCCCGCGCAGGCGCGGATTTTGTGTAATCAAAACCTTTGAGCGTGCGGCGCTCTATTTTCGATCCCAAGACGCGTTCTATGGAGCGCACCATATCATCGTCTTCACGGCTCACCAGCGTGAAGGCATCTCCGGTTTTGGCGGCGCGACCCGTACGACCGATTCGGTGCGTATAGGCATCGGCGGTGTCGGGGATATCGTAGTTAATGACGTGTGAAATTGAGGAGACATCGATCCCGCGGGCGGCGATATCGGTCGCGACGAGGATCTGGAACGATCCGTCGCGGAAACCATCGAGCGCGGCCTGACGTCTGTTCTGCGACAGATTTCCTTGCAGCGAAGCGGCCTTGTAGCCGGCCTTTTCCAGCTGCTGCCCAATGCGCTTGGCTCGATGCTTGGTGCGTGTAAATACCAGGACAGACCCCGTATCGGTGTGACGCAAGAGTTCCAGCAGCAGGGCCGTTTTGAGATGCGGTTCAACCGGATAGAGTGCGTGCGATACCGTACTCGCCGGGGCCGTATGGCCTACCTGCACCGTGACCGGATCGCGCAGGACCTCATGCGCCAGGCGTCGGATGTCGTCGGGCATCGTTGCCGAGAACATCAGCGTCTGGCGCTTCGCGGGCAGGTGTTTCAGTATCCTCCGGATATCGGGAAGGAAACCCATATCAAACATGCGGTCGGCCTCGTCCAGTACGAGCACCTCAACGTGCGATAGATCTATCGTCTTTTGATTGAGGTGGTCGAGCAAACGGCCGGGACAGGCAACGACGATCTCGACACCGGCGCGCAGCTTTTGAATTTGCGGGTTCACACCCACGCCGCCGTAAATGGTGACACTGTGCAGTCTCGTGTCGCGGCCGAGCGCGACGATGGCAACGTGGGTTTGCTCGGCCAGTTCACGTGTGGGAGCGACGATCAGCACCCGGATCTTGCCGCGCGTTCCCTGCAGCAGGCGTTCCAGAATCGGCAGCACAAAGGCGGCCGTCTTACCGGTCCCGGTCTGCGCCAGGCCCATGACATCGCGCCCCTCCAGGACCGGCGGGATGGCCTGGAGTTGAATAGGGGTGGGGGTGATATAGCCGAGAGCTTTTATTCCGGCGGCGATACTCTGGTGGAACTTAAATGATTCAAATTTCACTGAGACTCCTTCTTGGTTACACGATCCGTTAATAAAAAAGGCCCCGGATCGCTCCGGGGCCTTTGGAGTGGATAGAGAATATCTTTCTTGGGGGGTTAGGATACTTTGGCTACGTTCGCAGCCTGAAGACCCTTGGGGCCTTTCACGACTTCGAAGGTCACCTTGTCACCCTCGTTCAGCGACTTGAATCCGTCGCCCGATATTGCCGAAAAGTGCACGAATACGTCCTCACCGTTCTCCTGCGTGATGAACCCAAACCCCTTGCTGTTGTTGAACCACTTCACTACACCATTTGCCATTCTGTTTCTCCTCTGCTTCTTTTTGAAATTGTCCGGGAATTCTCCACGGATATGTTACTGATATGTCGAAGAATACCGTTTTCCCCGCATCATGTCAAGATGATATTTTAAAAAAATTAACGGGGGAAAATAGTTGCAAGAAACCGAAAATATGTCTTCGGTGCTTTCCTCGTGCGTGCACGTCCATCATCTGGCATTCACCAAAGCAATGACTTGTGCATTTCATTTAATTTTGATGCATTCGTGAGAAGTCAAAATCCACCGCAGAGACGCCGAGAAGACGCGGAGAATAAAACCTAAAAAATTAATTTGTTTTCTCTGCGCTCTCTGCGGCTCTGCGGTTAAATCAGACTTTTTACGAGACCATCAATTTTAGTAACATCTTGATTTCAAGACGCTCATTGCTGGATACGAGGCGATTAAGGCTTGCCTGCTTGATCATCAATCCGCGGATCAAATAAACGGAGCGGGCTTGCGATCATCCATAGAAGTAATGGCAAGACTAACTTGAGACATTGAAACAGAACATCAATCGCTTGCGACTCTATATTGGCTGGTTTTTTTATGGAGATAACGTACTGGATGAAAATGATATCGAGACCGAATGCACCTAATACGCCAATTCCCGTGATCCATGCTCTTCTCAACATCGGCATATGAGGAGTGATGATGATAACGGAGAGAAAGGGGATCATATAGAGTGACATTTTGGAGAAGATCAGGTCTCCATTATCGACCAATGCATACGACAGGTTCACAAGTGCCACGATCCGTTTCAGCAAAAAGAGATATCCTTGTGAAATTGGATGCCAGATAACAAAGAGCCCTAACGAGCAGAGGAGAACTCTAACCAGAAATAGCAGTTTTGGTTTCACGCTGAGCCGCTTTCTTTATCCATACTGTCCGCATGAAAACAACTACCATAATGAATGCCACCTGTCTGCGGTTAACCAATCAAACCTTCTTCATCTGATTGTTCGCCTTCGCCTGATGCATGAACGCTTCAAGCCGCGTGAGCGTCTGGGAGTCCCCCTGGCCTTCGTAGGAGATGTTCAGGAGAGGGACATTGTCGTGGTCTTCGCGCACGCGTTTGAGCACGGCGCTTGCGATCGTGCCGGGCATGCAGGTGAAAGGCATCACGTTCACAAGACCCGAGACGCCACGGTTGATGTAGTCGATGGCCTTGCCCACGGAGAGCACGGCTTCCCCCTCGAAGGAGTCATGAATGTACGGCCGGGCCCTGCGCAGGGTCTGCTCGATGCTCGGCTCGTGCAGGCTCCGGAGGTTTCCGTTGAAACCGCTCAGGAGCCGGCGCTCGTCCTTATGCTGTACCCATCCGGTGACGTAGGCCTTAAGCAGCGCCTTCCATGCATGGTTCATTGTTGCCGATACCTTGGCCGTTGCGTTCACGTACAGGATCCACTCGGAGATAGGCGCGACCCAGGCCTCGCCGCCGAGCTTTTCGATCTGCCGCACCACATCCTCATTGCTGAAGCGGTTGGAGCGGATATAGATCTCGCCCACCACACCGATCACGGGCTTTGAGCGCTCGTTGATATCGATGGCGGAGAAGTCCTCATACACCTCTCTCAGTACCGGAAGCAAATCCGCCCGCCGCTCGATGGCATCGGCCACCCTTTGCAGGGACGTTTGATAGACACGGTCCGTCTGTCCCGCCCGCTTTTCATAAGGCCGGTACTCCCAGAGCGCTTTTTGAAGCATGTCCACAGCCAACACGCCGCGCCAGAACATAAGTACGAAATTCTTGTCCAGCATGCGGAAGTCGCTGTGAAGGGACTCATCCTGCATGGGAGAAACGATCTCCACGCGGTCGAGACCGAGCCGGTCGAGCACCTGCCGATGGAAGCGATGATACTGCCCGAACCTGCAGGGTCCCTTTCCCGAAGGCATAAAGAAGGCGCTCTTGTCCGGATCGAAGCCGGGCCTGCGCGTTGCTTTGATCATGTCGCCCGTGGTAAGCGCCAGGGGGTAACACTCGCGGCCCGAGCTGTGCTCCCTGCCGATCCGCTCAGTCTCGTCGTCCGACTCGGGCAGCACCTCGGTCTCCACGCCACAGGACCGGAATGCGGCGGCAAGCGCATGCGCGTGGTCGGTCATGGGCGGGAAAAAGACCTTTTTCGTTTGGAGCGATCCGTTGGTTTTACTCCGTACCGCGAAGGACGTGCGCGGCCTTTCGTTCCCCGCATTTTTGAGGCTGTCCATGAATGCCTCGATCCTCGTGATCGCCCCGGCATCGGCGCTGTGCTCGTCGATCTCGAGTTGAAGGAAAGGCTTGCCCGCCATCTCCTCTCTGAAAAAATGCGTAATGAACGAATCAGGGCCGCACCCGAAGTTGGTAAGGTACACCGGGTAGAGTCCGGGATGATCTCTGATGAACCGGGCAGCGGCCATGATCTTCCGCCCTGACCGCCAGTACATGTTCTCAAAGCCGCTCAGGTCAACGCTGCGAAGCGGCAGGAAGTCCATGGGAATGACCTGCATGCCCAAGTCCCGTATTTTAGCGGGCAGGTTCAAGTTCACGCCGGGATCGCAGGTGTTATAACTCCGGCCAAGGAGGACCAGCGCTCGTTCTCCGGTCTTGATCGCTGAAAGCACGGAGCTGCCGCGCTCCTCCACAGCATGAAGAAATTGTTCCTGCGCCTGGTGGGCGAGTTGTTGTGCTCTCTTGACCTCTGCCCTGCCCTTTCCCAGCAGAGCGCCCACCGTTTGCATGCTCTTGCTGAAATGCCTTTCGTCCTGCAGATAGAGGACCGGCTCGATCGCCTTGATGGCGTCGAAGCGGACGGACGTCCTGGCGATGTACGGCAAGGCCTGGGCATAGGGGCAGGCCTGCGCATATTTGCCCTGTTCCCCGGAGTCCGGAAACCGGATAAAGCTCGGCATGAACAGGATGTCCACTTTTTTATCGATGAGGTCCTGGATGTGTCCGAGCGCGACCTTGGCGGGGAAACAGGTCTCCGCCACGGTGGCCTCGAGCGCCCGGTTGATCAGAGTTCGGTTCGTATGCTCCGAGAGCACCACGCGGTAGCCTAGCCCGGCAAAGAACGTTTCAAAGAACGGCAGAAAATCGCATACATACAGCATCCGCGGTATGCCGATCGTCGGCGCATTCGCGGCGGGTTGATGTGATGGCGCCGCTGTGGAAATCAGGGTTTCACGCTCCGCGAACAGGTCCGGCACTGCGCCGGAAGACTGTGTCTTTTTCTTTACGTCATACTTCTCACACCGACTGCCGTAAAAAAGCGGTTTCTCGCCGTCAAAGACCACCCTGCGGATGTCGCAGCGGTTCGCGCACTCACCGCACTCGAACGTCGTGACGTTGTAAGCGCGCTTGCTCAGGTCAAAACCCTTGAAGGTACTTTCTCCCGATCGTTCGCGCATAGCAAGGGTGGCAACGCCGATCGCGCCCGTGACCTCGTGGTGCGGCGGGACCGTAATGGGTTTGTTCGTGATCGTCTCGAAGGCCGACACGACGGCCCTGTTCGCGGCAACACCTCCTTGGAAGAAGATGCGCTTCCCAACCCGCTTGCCTGCAACCACCTTGTTTAAATAGTTGTAGGCGATAGAGTATGCGAGCCCGGCAGTAAGCTCTTCCACTCCCGAGCCGGTGTTCATCGAGTGCACCAGATCGGTTTCCATGAAAACCGTGCAGCGCTCTCCGAACCGGCAGGGTGACTCGGCCTGAAATGCCCTGCTCTCGAACTCCTGCTTGATGCGGATGCCGAGCCGCTCGGCCTGTTCTTCCAGAAATGACCCCGTACCGGCCGCGCAGGCTTTGTTCATCTCGAAGTCCACGACTGCGCCGTCCCTCAGGCTGATGTATTTCGAGTCCTGTCCTCCGATCTCAAAGATCGTGTCCACAGTGGGATCGATAGCTGCGGCCGCGGTTGCCTGGGCTGTGATCTCGTTTCTGACCACGTCCGCGCCGATCATATCGCCCGTCAGGTACCGGCCCGAACCCGTGGTGCCTGCTCCCAGGATTTTCACGCGTGGGCCGATCTCGGCGCCCACTTCAGCCAGGCCCTGCTTGACCGCCTCGATCGGTCTGCCTGCTGTGGGCAGATAGCGTTTGGACAACACCCGCAGGTGTTTATCGATCACAACCACATTGGTCGAAACCGAACCGACGTCAACACCCAGATACGCTTCGATCAGGCCGTCCGCATCAGGCGCAGCATCACAGTCCGGATTCGGCATGACGCCCTTGGGTACGGCAAGCCGGCCCACGCCGCTGGAAGCGACCTTTTCTCCCAACGCGAGGCGGGCTGAGAGCGCGGAGACACCGAGGTACGGGACCGCGTCTCCGTCACGCTCCATAACCATGAGTGCCGCGCCAATGGCGCCGGACGTTGTAAAGTGCTCAGGCACCGTCATGTCGGCTTCGGATAATTTCAGCACCTCGCGGAAGGCCCTCCGCATACCGAGGTTGGCTGCCACGCCGCCGAGGAATACAAGCGGCGTCCGGAACTTCTTGCCCTTCCCGATAGTGGACTTGAAATTCCTTGCCATGGCAAAGCAGAGCCCTGCCACGATGTCGAAGTCAGGCGTGGCGATCTGCTGAAGATGGATCATGTCGCTCTTGGCGAAGACGCTGCACCGGCCTGCCACACGCGGCGGCGTTTTGGACTTAAGCGCGAGGGTACTGAACTCTTCGATCGTGAGATGGAGACGCGAAGCCTGCTGGTCGAGGAAGGAGCCTGTACCCGCGGCGCAAACGGCATTCATGGAAAAGTCTTCTATTTTGACGCCCTGAGACGAGACATCGCCGCTGAGGGTGATGAGCTTCGCATCCTCACCGCCCATTTCGATGATGGTTCGCGCACCGGGGTGGAAGCGTCCGGCAAATGCTGACTGGCTGAGGATCTCATTGATAAAGAGCGCGCCGATGATCTCTGCGGCCTGCTTTCCGCCGCTGCCGGTGATGCCGGCGACCCGGATCCTGTTGTCGGGGAATTTAGCTGCGAGGGACGTAAGCTCGTCCGCGAGGGAACTGAGCGGGTCGCCCTTGATACGGGTGTACGTCTCGGCGAGGAGGCCTTTGTCCGCACCGAGGAGCGCCGTTTTAATGGTTATTGAGCCGATATCAATGCCTAGATAGAGGTCTTTCTGCATGAACCTGTCCTTATTCACGGAGTTCGCTTAGTCACCCAAAAGTTATGATGTTCTCAAACCGGCAAGATTTTTTCGATTGTTGGTTCCGGCTTTTCCGGGTCAGGTTAATGAGGGATATCATCAATCGGGCCTGCTTATGTTTTTATTATAGTAATAACCGTCTCGTTAGTCAATGCCCGCCCGAGTGAATAGGCTACGAGGGTGACTTCCAGGGACCGAGAGAGAAATGAAAAAAACGTCCGCACATCAATTAATGGTATAATAAATAATTCTTCGTAACTACTCGGGCCTTCCGCTGGGCAGGCATGCCTAGGCGAGGTGGCTGGCCTCGGCAGTTACTATCCATTCGATAGCACGTTTTACCGGGTTAAGGAGCACCATGGAAGCGCCTGCCGGCGATATAAAAGACATGACGGTCCCCTGGCTCTTGCAGGACCTCCGGATCGGGAGGGAAACCGGCACCGTCGTCTTTACCCGCCAGAGCGAAATAAAAAAGGTTTACTTTAAGGACGGAGATATTCTCTTCGCCTCTTCCAATCGGGAGGAAGACAGGCTGGGGGAGTACCTGGTGCGCACGGGGAGGATCACGAAAGCCCAGTTTGACTCATCATCGGAAACCGTCATCAGGACCGGCAAGAAGCTGGGCGCCGTCCTGTTCGAGGGGGGCGCCCTCTCTTTGCAGGACCTCGTTGCCCACGTCAAGTTCCAGGTCAAAGAGATCATTCTTAGATTATTCAGCTGGCGCGAAGGCCGTTACCTCTTTGACAACAGCCCCCTGCCGCTCCCGGAGATCATTCCGCTCCACATGAGTACCGGAGACCTGATCATCGAGGGCATACGCCGCCTCGACTGGACGGTGGTACGCAAAGCACTCCCGCCTCTCAACACAATCATACGCCCGGCATCGGACCCATCGCCCCTCTTTCAGAGCGCATACCTCGCAGAGGACCAACGGGACCTTCTCGCGCTCATCGACGGGACCAAAAGCATCCGGGAGCTCTGCAGCCTGACCGGCATAGGTGACTTCAACACACTCACGGCGATCCATGCGCTCCTCGCGCTCAAGATGGCGGAAAAGGGAGGGACCAAGACCAAAGAGGAGATAGCGTTTGTACGCGAAGCCGTGCGGGTTGCTGTCGGCGTTGAGGAGAAGCAAGCAGCGGACCATCAAGAATTCGCCGCATCGGTCACCAAGGAGACAATTCAGTACTCCTTCGAAAGTCTGGGACTTCAGAATTACTATGAGGTGCTCGGCGTAGACCACAGCGCCTCTCTTCAAGAGATTAAAAAGTCGTACTTCCGTTTTGCCAAGCTCTACCATCCGGACCGGCACTTTGATCCTGAAATGAGCGGAATGAAAGAAAAGCTCGAAGCGCTCTTTGAGGCGATTCACGAGGCCTATTTGACGCTCAGTTCGCGGACGGCGCGGGACAAATATAACCTCGATCTCGCCAGCGGGGTCAAGGCACAGCGGGTTGCTGATCACACGTGGAAGGGGAAACCGGACAACAAAGAGGCCGCTCTGGCCCAGTTCGATGAGGGGATGAATCGATTTAAAATGGGAAACTTCTGGGGAGCGGAGGAGGCCTTCCAGTGGGCTGTACGCCTTGATTCGGGAAATGCCGAATACGTTTTTCGCCGGGGGCTCGCGCTTTCGCGTATACCCAGACGAGGCCATGAAGCGGAAGAATATTATGTAAAAGCGATCGAGATGGCGCCGAAAAACATTGAGTACTATCTGGAACTCGGGAACTTTTATGTGAGAAGCGGCCAGAAAGCCAAAGCGCTGTCCCTCTACCAGGACGCGTTGAAGAGCGACCCGAATTCAGAGAAGATCAAGCAGGCCATCCAACGAGCAGGCGGGTAAGACCTCGGGTGCCCCTTACTTCATCAGCCTGAAGTAGGCTCCTTCGTACTTTATCAAGCATTGATAAAGAAACGATTCCTCAATGAAAAACCATTTTCGCGCAAAGACGCAAAGGACACCAAGAACATCTTAAACCACGGCTTGCTTCCGATTTTAAACCCAAAAAAGATTTTGACTCAAGGTTCCCTTTGCGGCTTTGCGCGAGACAGACGTCTGTAGTTGCTTTCAACCTATTTACGAATGAACCAAATATTATGTCATCCCCTCGCGCTCATCCGCACCATGCCGATGGGGTTCGGCGACGAGCGCTTGAACCCTTTTTCCTGTATCACGATGTCCAGGGGCAGGCTCAGGAGGTCCGCAATGTCGGGTGTCATGCGGGCCAGCACCTGTTCGTCGACTGTCTTGACGTACGATCTGCAGCCGCCGCAGGTATGGACCGTGAAACCGTCCTCGCCGTCGAATGAAAATATATTCTGCTTCGCGGCATCGACGGTGAGGCAGAGGGGACAACCCATCGTATCATCATATCCCACAGTGCCGCAGAATGAACAATGGAGCTGCCGCCGATCCTCGTGCGTAGGGGAGGTCAGGGACGGACGAGCGCTGCACACCGGGCATCTTCCCTCTTCCCATCGTCGGCCATTCGCTGGTCCCCTGTCCCGCATTCCAAGAAAGTATGGCCTGCTTATCAGAAAGAGCAGCAGCGTGAGATCGTCTTCGGGATACGGAAGCGAAAACGCGGGCACCTCGAGCAACGGGAGCCTCCTGAAGTCTATTTCCCCCAGTTCCAGCGCCTGCTTTAGAGGCGACAAACTGCCCTCGGGCAGTTCAAACAGTGCTGAAAAGCACTGGAGGATCTGGTCGGCAAATTCCGGCGGATAGGCGTTCAGGTCGGGCCTCGACGGGATGCGGAGCTCAGCTATCGCGTCCGTGAACTTCATGGCCTTCTCGTAGAAGCGGAGCGGGTCCGTAAGGTGTGGCTTTTTCGAAATGATTTCGTCGATGCTGTCCATGGTAACCTTTCGACGGGATATTATTTACTAAATAAACTCTACCCAAAACGGCAAGATTATTTCGAGCTTATAATTTAGGATCAAGTGCAAACTGAGTGGGTAACTTTGATCCGTTTTTCAGATTTCAGGTAGCATTGAGGTCAGCACCTTGAGACGAAGATATTCTTCATCTCGAAGACCATACGAGCGCCGCTGA
>JBGPIG010000013.1:0-17229 GCA_041484745.1 Nitrospirota bacterium
ATCCCCGGAGACCTTTTCCGCCAATCGCGCCGACTCCACGGCCCGCTGCTCGACCTCCTTCACCGATGCGCTCATCTCGGTAATGGACGACGAGGTCTGCTCTGCCGAAACGGAGAGCACTCCGGTGTTCTCCGATACCTGCTTGATCGAGGCGATCATCTGTTCGATGGACGACGAGGTCTCTTCGACGGCCGCCGCGAGCGAGCTCGCGTTCCGGGCCACCTCCGCTATCGACGACGCCATTTCCGATGCCGAGGACGATGCCTCTGTGGTCGCACGGAACATCTCCCCGGCGTTCTCGGCAATGCTCTTGTTCGAGGCAACCATCTTGTTCACGACAATCGCAGTCTGCTCGGCCGCTTCCTGCTGTACCCTGGCCCCCTCGCCCATCTTGTGGGTAGCGCCGCCCGTCAGCTTCATGGCTTCGTTCAGGCCGACGACGGTGTTTCTGATCTTGTGGAGCATCTCCCGGAGGTTCGATGACATCGTATTGATGGCGCCGCCCAGGTCGGCGATCTCGGTCTCTCCCCTGACCGCGACTTCATGCGACAGGTCTCCCGCGGCCATCAGGCCGGCAGTCTCCGACATTTCCAAGATAGGTCGCGTGATCTGCCGGTCCATGAAGAGATACACCAGGACAATGGCGATCAGAAAGCTGATGAAGCCGACTCCAAGGGACGACAAAATCAGGCTCCGGACTTGCCGCTTGACCGCCTCTTCCCGGAGCGCGATCCGGAACACCCCGATCTTCTTGCCGTCGATCCCCGCCAGGGGGATGACCTTCTCATAGTGGCCTCCGGTGCCGTCTGTATAGAACTGGACCAGCGGCGCATTCGCGGCGAGCGCCTCCCTGCTCGGTTCGTCGCCGGGCACGGTGTTCTCGATGCCCCGGACGCTGGCGTAGAGCACCCTGCCCTCGGTGTCCATGATCAGCGCACTGGAGAGATCTTTGTCTTCTTCCGTCACCCCCCGCAGCTTGTCCCCCATGCCCTCAAGCGAGTTCAGGGGAAGACCGAACCCTATTGCCTTGTCGATGTCCTTTCGGATCCCTTCCGCGCGCGCGGCCGTCCGACCGATCAGCGCTTCCCGATACTTGCTGCTGGCAACCGAGATATTGACCACGGTATTGAACGCGAGGACCAGGAGCAGAATGCCGGCGGTCACCAGCATGGCCCGGGTCTTCAGGCTCATGGATCGGAGCATCTTCATTTGATCACCTTTGTCGCGTCTGTAATCAGATCGAACGGCACCTTGATTCCGAGAACTCCGGCTTCCTTGAGGTTCAGGACCAGTTCCACCATCTTGGGGACCTCTGCCGGGATCTGCGCGGGGTTCTCACCCCGGAGCATGCGCGCGGTAAACCGCGCCGCAACCTCGCCCTGTTCTGTCGCGCTCGGCGCAAGGCTCAGAAGGACCCCCTTTTCCGCCGTTCCGCCAAGTTGGCTGATGGTCGGGACCTTGGCGGCATGAGAGGCTTTTACGATTGAGTCGAGTTCCTCGTTCACGACCGAGCTGACGGATATGAGAACGGCATCCGCCTTGCCTGCGAACACAAGTTTCCTTGCATCCTCTGACCTTTTAACCGCCATTTTGACCGTCTGGAACCCGTACTGGCCCTCGAGCTGCGTCAACTCTTCAGCCTGCCTCACGGAATCAGGTTCCAGTTCATTATACACAATGGCAAGCCTGGTGAAGGGGATGAGCTTTTTCAGATACTTCAGGAGACTCGTCAGCGGCACTTTGGAGCTGATGCCGGTACAGTTCTTCGCCGAAACGCCGATGGCAATGGGGTCATAAACGCCGGCAAACACTACGGGGATGCTCTTCGTCTCCCTGATCGAAGCAAGCGCCGCCGGAGCGCCGTAGGTCACCAGCACGTTCACCTCAGCTACCGATAGCTTGCGCGCCGCATTCGTCCAGGACATCGGGTCGGGGGATGGCATCTGGAGCAGGGTATCGACCTTGCGGTGATCCAGCCCCGCTCTCGCGAGGGCGGCCACAAAGGCCTTGTGCACCTCCTGATAGTATCCGATGTTCCCCGACATAATCACACCCACGGTATTATCAGCAGCCAGGGCCGGGGCCGCGCAGCAAAGCAGCACGGCAAGCAGTATCCATCTCATTCGTTTCATCATCCCTCCTGCTACCATCTCACGGACACGGTGGCCAGAATCGTGTTCACCCGGCCATCCTGCGTATTGTCGATCTTGTCATTATAGAGCCGCTGTTGATACCGGAGATCGCCCTGAACATCTTTATTGTAATGCATTTCCAGGCCCGCAGAGTAGATGTCCTCATCGACCCTCATGTCCGAGAGGCTGTCAATGCCGGCGGTGTTCGCCACAGAACCGTTGGTCCTGAAAAAACCCTTGGAGGAACACTTGCTCGCCTCGGCAATAAGTTGTACTCTCTCACCGAGGGTCTGGGTCACGGATAAGGAGGCGACCTGAGCGGTATCTGCGTAGGGGACACCGCCTTCCAGCGTGGCCAGTCCCGCTGCATCGCGGAAGGTAAAGGTTTGGGCCGCTTTATTCTTTAAGTACATATAGCTTGCCGTGACGGAAGAACCTTTCCCCACCAGGACCGTAAGACTGCCGAGCGCCTGGTCCCGATCGGCCTTCCGGCTGCCGCCCGCGAGCGGCGCTGACAGGTTGTCGCGGCTCTCCCGTACGCCCCCGTAGCTCACCAGGGTCGTGACGCGCCGGATAGGCGTCCACGTGAGCGAAGCCTTGGCGGAAGTGGCCCGATCCGGATCACTGGGGTACGCCGGGTCACTTACCTGCATGGCGCTGTAGTCAGCCCGAAGGGTAAGCTTGTTCATGAGTCGATAGGAGGCGCCGAGCTTTGCCGTGCCTTTGGTGGTGCGATTGGCAACAGGCCAATAGTCAGGCCCGGTGCCTGACGGTGTCGGCGCAATCTGGAGCGGCGCGAGACTATCACCCTGCCATGGTTTCCTGACAACCGTATCGAAGGTATACTCGCCTTTTATGGTGAGAGACCTCGTGACCCGGTACCGGACGATACCGGTCACCAGGTCCCGTTTCGATGACAGGGAATCACGGACATTATACGTGGGCCCGAGTCCGGACACCGTCACGGTGTCCGGGTTGTTCGCGTCGAGGTCATAATGCCGATACTTGACAAACAGGGTCAGGCACGTTATCGGCATATACATCATGTCCCCCGCCATGTTCCTGAAATCAGTCTTTGCGCCGCTGTCCTGATTGTTCTTCTCCCCCCTCGAATATGTCGCTGAGGCCACGAACCTGCCCGAATAGGATGTATGGAGCTTCATCGTGTCCGATGAGGACTTCAGGTCCGGTACGAGATTGTGCGGAACGCTCATGGCCGGCAGGGTATAGGTATCGACCAGCACCCTGTTCTCAAGCATCCTGAACTTCTTCTCCGTGTGGCTGTAATCCGCTTCAAGCGGGCCCAGATGACTGTTTGCGCCCACCGTGACCTCTTTGGTGTCCCAGTCGACGTGCCGGGACTGGGACACCCTATCAAGACCGCCGGTGAAGCCGCGCATGTATCGCTGCTGGATCGTTCCCTCCCGGTCAATGGTCCGCGCGTCGGCATACAGGTGGAAGGGGAAATCTTGGGTCTTGAACCGGATGAACGCCCGGCTCATCCCATTTTCCATGAAGTAGTCATCTCCGGGATTCTTGTCCACGGAACTCGGCGATGCCGTGAGCGGATCGTCCGTTCCAAAGCTGTAGTGGTTCAACGTATGATACAATTCGCGCGTGTACATGTTGAACAGCACAACATCCCGGTACGCATAGTCCACAGAACCATAATAATCCTTCGGGTTCAGAACAAAGGACTCCAGCACAAAGCGGTGCGGGAGGGGGTCCCATTCGAGGTCCAGAGCGCCGCCCGTGGATGACTTGAGATACTCATATTCCCCTGCGCGGGGATTGCCGCTCTTCCCTACGTTCCGGTAATCCAGACCGACCCTGGCGTCAAATGACTCCAAGGATTCCGAGGGCTCCGGGGTCACGTACGGTTTGTCCCCCGTTGCCTGCTGCGCCGACACCGGGGAGGCCCAGAGCATTAGGATCACCAGTATGATCATGTTCTTTTTCATGTTCGAGCCTCCTTATTGTATGAATCTGCCCTTGCCACTCGGCGAAGGCAGATCCGTACCGTGTATCTGTGAATGACAGTCCGAACACCGCGTATAGTACGCCTGTTTGGTCTCGGCGGTCGTCGATCCGGTGATGCGGTGCGTCGGATGGCACTGCAGACAGAGGTAGGGTTCGCGCAGGATGAGAAGATTGTTGTTCACCGACCCGTGCGGGGTGTGGCACGCGCGGCAGTCTTCGGAGATATCCGCGTGTTCATACAGAAAGGGGCCTTCCTTCTCCGCATGGCACTGGGTGCAGGTGGCTTTTACCGTGTCCCTCCTCAAGTTGTTCTCTGCGCTCCCTCCGTGCGGATCATGACAGTCCGTGCAAAACACCTTCTTCTCCGGGACCGGGTGGTGGTTCGGAAGCGCGAAGGCCGCCTTGATATCCTCATGGCATCGCTCGCACATCTCGGCCGCGTCCCGGAGCTTCACCTTCAAGTTGTGGCTCCCATGGATTTTATGGCAGTCGGAACAGGACACATCGGACACGGCATGCGTGCTCGCGTTCCAGTTATGCAGGTTGAACGTGGCATTGGCCGTGTGGCACTTCAAGCAGATGAGCGACCTGGCCTGCGCCGGCAGGTTCACGATATCAATGAAGGTCTTGTAGTCGCAGGCGGTCTTTTTGCCCGCCTTCGCATCCGCCTGGATCCGTTCAGGGGTGAGCTGGTCAATGGCGAGGCTCCCGGCGCCGTGGCAGCTCTCGCAATTCACGAGCGGCAGGCCCGACTCTCTCGAGAGCTGCGCACCCATGGTAGAAAGGTCGAAATCGCGCCGAATCTTGTCATGGACATGGCAAGCCTTGAGACAGGCGTCCGTACCCACATAGTCGGCGTCCAGCCTTCCGGCGATCATCTTTTCATATTCCTTGATAGGGTAGAGCGGTCGCGATTCCTTGAGCGCCGCGCACCCAGCCGCAAAGAAGGCGCCGAGGATCCCGATCGCCATCCATTTCCTCCAATTCAAAAATCGTTCCATATATATGCAACCTCCTTTACCTGAGTGTGGGTTAGGGTCGTTCCGCATCAATGCCGTTCCCGTTTGGATAGGCGCCGTTCCAGAGGATGCCACTGGGCAAGAGATATTCCTTCGCGCCCTGGCACCAAGCCGGAGGGGAGGAAACGCTGCAACGGGCACTGAGCGTTGCGCCGACCGAGTAGTTCATCTGTCCGTCATCGATCCAGTCGAGAGAATCGTAGAGGATCCTCTTCACATATCTGCTGTTATGCACATAGGCCCCCGGTTCATGACGGAGGAGACTGAGGTTGAAGGCGGCGCCCAAATTGTTTTTGCCGGTCGCATTGCCCGTGATATCGGAATCGCCGGCAGAAAGCCAGTTCGTAGTGGTGAAATACGGATAATTGGTGGTAAACGTATAACCGCTTACGAGATTGAGCTGCGTCTCGAAAGCTTCGAGGGCAAATTCAAAGTTGCTCTGCTCATCCTGCACCACCGTTCCAAAATCTATGCTGGAACCGGCATGACAGTTAAAACAAATCCCGCTCGATACGATGATGGTCCCCGTATTCGTGTTCGTGCTGATCGGCTCAAAGAGATGATTGCCGCCCATGCCTGTCCGATCCATATGGCACCCGATGCAAGGGCCGTTCAAGCCGGTGTTCGGAGCGTTTGGCGTGCCGATCTGGTTGTGTTTGTAAGAAGCGGGATCCGCGTAGTTCCTTCCGGCATATTCGTATGGCGTGCCCTTGAACATCGTTCCGCCTGCCGTGAGATAGTGTCCGTCAGGAAAACCCAGATTGCTGAAATCAACGGTCGCCGCCTGGCCGGTGTTCAGTTGACTGATGGCTTTGCCGCTCCCGCGCCCCGTGTGGCAGGGCATGCATACGTTTGAGGCGGAACTATCGGGATACTGGAAAGATACATCGGCAGTGAGCGGGAAAATAGAAGGGAAGCCGCCGACGGGAATTTTATATGATGCTTTGTAAGCCCCCGGGTTCCTCAGGTTGCCCCTATTATCAACATGGCAACCTTTGCACTCCAGCATCTCGGGTCTGAAGTTTGCGTTGTATGCCAGGGGGGGCTGGCTGCCGGTAAAAATGGCGGCTGCCAATGAGGTATTGCCGTTTCCGAGCGCATCGGCGTAGGCCGCAAATCCTGTCGTCGTATGACACCGCTGACAGCTTGTCCTGTCTCCGAACGCCCCCATCGACTCGCAGTTCGCCGCGGCATCGCACGTCCAGTTGTAAAATGCCCAGGCATGTGTGGCGGTCAGATCGGAATGCAGTGAGGATGCCCATTCCCGGTTGATATCCGCCGATGCGTGAGGATTGTGGCAGTCCGTACAGACCGTCTCCAGCGCATAATTCATGGCATAGCCGGTTATGTCCTTTTTATTTGCGCCTCCCGACCAATCACCCGCGGTGGCAAAATGCGTATCGGTGATGATATACTGGGACCCCATCGGCGTTACGCCGCTCGCCGGATCATGACTCGCCACGACTGTCCCCGTTCCCGAAGAGTTCAGCAACTCATGGCAGTTCGTGCACATGACATACTGACCCGAGACCGGAATGGCGCCGAGCGTGGTCCCCGTGGTGTTGGAGAGGCGGAATATGGGGCCGGAGCCTCCATCGCCTGCGTGAAGGCTTCCGGGTCCGTGACAGGCCTCACAGCCGATCACGGGACGCGGAACATTCCCGGTATAGCCGGCAGTAAGGTAATTGCTGTCCCCATTGGGGTCATGGCAATTCGCTGAACAGGTGCTGATCTGGCCGAGCGTCGGAACTCCCGAGCTGTACAGTGTGCCCGCGGGGTCAAGATTCGCGTGTTTACTCGTCAGCCACTCGGCGGTCACCGCAGGGTGGCAGGTGGAGCAGGGTCTCATGCCCACCGTGACGGCCGTGCCGGGAGCGCCCGCGGGCGCCGTGGTTTTTTCCTTGCTGTTGACGCATGCTCCGAGCAGAACAACCGCAAGGAACAGCGCCGGAACAGCAAAAATACCGCGGGATATTCTCTTATCGTTCATACCTTGGTACCTCCCCTTCTCTCGTGCAAATGCGGATTTTGGAATGTGGCGCGTGGAATGGCAATGCAGCATGACGATTCTTCATTCACCATTCACGTTTCGAAGCTCTCCCGTTGACCGCCCACTGCCTTCTCCAGGTCCAACAGGATATACAGCCGATCGTTCTTTCGAGCGATCCCGCGGAGGAACTCGCCGCCCTGTTCAATACTCTCCGGCACCGGCTTGACATCATCGGGAAAAATTCTGAACACTCCCGTCACGCGGTCCACCATCAGTCCCACATCCTCTTCATCGGTGTTTACCACGATGATCCTCGCTTTTTCTCCCCTGTCCCCTGCTGCAAGACCGAGCCGCTTACAAAGGTCTAAGACCGGCAGCATGGTGCCGCGAAGCGAGGTGACCCCGAGAATATGGTCGGGCACGTTCGGCACCAGGGTCAGGTCCCGCACCTTCATCACTTCCCGAACGTCCGCCACCATCACGGCATATTCCTCACCCCCGATGCGGAACGAGAGCATCTCGATCTCCTGCACCGGTGTGTCTCCTGACTCGGCAGCGGGAGACGTCTCGGTCGTGCCTGCGGGATCTTCAGGCGCGGATGCGGCGCCCTCCTTGGGCGGAGATTCGGCACCCGTCACCGTTTGTGCGGGTTCCGACTCAGCCGGGTGGGAAGGTCCTTCCATCTGAGCGGACTGCACGGGCTGGACATCGGCTGATTGCGCCGGCTCCGGCTTTTTCAGCGCATTCGCCCGCTCAGCTGCTTTCTTTCGTGCCGCAAGGATATCCATGTCGCTCCACTCTAAAATTACAAATCTCAAGCAACAAATCCCAAATAAATCTCAAATTTCAAAAAAGCAATCTTCCGAATGTTTCGGACATTTGAATTTGCAATTTTGACATTATCTGAGATAGGTGATTTCGAATTTTGATTTTTTCGTCATTCCTCCACCACGCTCTCGATGATCTCCGGTCCGATGATATCCGCCGACCGCCCGAAACCTTCAACAAGCGCATTGGCCGCAATGATGTTGATGCGCCGGGGTATGCCGCCCGAGTGCTCGAACAGGAGTCCCTGCGCCCGCTCGTCGAAAAGCGGCGCCTCCCTTCCAGCGACCCTCAGCCGGTGTTGAATGTACGCCCCGGTCTCTTCCGCATCCAGCGGACCCAGGTGGCACTGCATCCCGATCCGCTGCCGGAGCGCGCTGTACTGCTTCTTATTGAGCCGCTCGCGGAGCTCGGGTTGGCCGATGAGCACAAGCGCCAGAAGATTGCGGTCGTCGAGCTGGAAGTTCGTCAAAAGCCGCAGCTCTTCGAACGTCGCCTTGCCCGGGATAAGCTGTGCCTCGTCGATGATGATCACCGGCCGTTTGCCCGCTTCGTAGAGCTCGTACAGCTTGGCATTGAGCCCTTCCAGGATCCCATGCCGGTACCGGCTGGAATCGTCCATGCCGAGGCGCAGGACCACGGTGCGCAGAAGCTGCGATGGCGTGAGCCGGGGGTTGATGATCAGCAGCGGATAATAGGTCTCATCCAGCGAATCGATGAACACGCGGGAGAGCGTGGTCTTGCCCGAACCGATCTCGCCGGTGAGAAGAACAATGTCCTGCTCCTCGACCGCGTGCTGGAGCCTAGCGAGCGCTTCGGCATGCTTGCGGCTCTGGTAGAGAAACCGCGGGTCCGGCGTTTTGTTAAAAGGTCTTTCCTTGAGTCCGTAAAATTCTTTGTACATAATATCTCAGATACAGCGGTCGGAAGTCAGTGGACGGGCAGACATCGGACGAACAATTTCTATTCCCTCTGACCTCTGATGGTCCGTCATCTGACATCGGGATCGTTTGTCCCCGGCTGCCTGTCCTCTGTCGTCTGGCTCCTGATTACAGCATACTGACCGCCGTCTTCTTCAGCGTCCCTTCGATGAGCGATTCCACATCGAGGATGAGCACCACGCCACGCCGGTCCCCCAGTTCGGTGGCCCCGGCTATGCCCTGCGTCCCGGAAAGCCGCTTCCCGAGCGATTTGATCACGATCTCCTGCTGGTCCCGGAGGTTGTCCACAATGATCCCGAGACGCCGTTCGGCCAATCCGACGAGAATGACATAGAACGAATCCCGCCCCCGGTCCGCGGGAAGATTGAATGCCCGCGAAAGACGAAGGAGCGGGACTGTCTCATCGCGGACGGCCATGACCTCGCGTCCCTCGATTGTCTCCACCTGCCCCTCCGTCGCCTGCAGGATCTCAAGCACGGAGCTGAGCGGTATGGCAAATACCTGCCCGCCCGATTCGATGATGAGCGCTTTGATGATGGCAAGCGTAAGGGGGAGCGTAAGGGTAAAGGTCGTGCCCGTACCCAGCTCGGTCTGGATGTCGATCATGCCGGAGAGTTTTGATACGTTCCGTTTCACGACATCCATGCCTACCCCGCGTCCCGATATCTCGGTCACGGTCTCGCGGGTGGTAAAACCGGGGAGAAAGATAAGGGCGAGGATCTCTTTGCGATCTCGCTCGATATCAAGTCCGTGGTCCGATTCCAGGATCCCTTTTTCAACGGCCTTGGCCAGGATCCTCGCGGGGTTCATGCCCGCCCCGTCATCCTCGATCATGATCACCACGTGGTTGCCCCTGGGATACGCCGACAGCCTTACGATTCCCTGCTCCGGTTTCCCGAGCTGTTTGCGGATTTCCGGCGTTTCAATCCCGTGCTCGATGGCGTTCCGGATGAGGTGCATGAGAGGGTCCGCAAGGTCTTCGATCATGAGTTTGTCGAGCTCGGTCTCCTCGCCCTGAAGCTGCAGGTCGATCTCCTTTTCCGCATTTCTGGAGAACTTCCTGACCATCTGCGCCAGGCGCGTGAAGATCTGGCCGATCGGGACCATCCTCACCTCAAGGATGCCCTCCTGAAGTTCGTTCAGCTTCCGCTCGAGACTGCGCTGCGCCTTGTGCAGATCTATGGAGAAGCCCGTGAAGCCCTGCGCTATCCCGAGTTCGCGGGTAATCCTGCCGATGATGTTCTTGACGAGGTGCATCTCGCCGACGATGTTCATGAGACTATCGAGCTTATAAATATCTACCCGCACGGTGTTGCTCACGGACTTAAGCGCACCGGTGTCCACCTTCGGCTCTTCGGCCTTCTCCGCCTCGACATAGGCGATCTTTTCGATCGCCACGTTCGGCAACGTGATCGAGGACATGAGCGCTTCTTGTCCCTCGCGTGTGCCGACCACGATGGAAAAGCCTATGCCGCTCTCCTCGCCCGCTGTCGGCAGGGTACAGATGATCTCGCCGTGTTTCTTGAGTGTTTCATTCAAGTCCTTGATCGCCGTTTCAAAGTTCATGAGATCAAATTGGGCTTTAAGCAGGAACAGGTTCCGCCGTTCCCGGATACATTCCCGCAGGCGGTGTTCTTCATACTCGGTGAGGACCTGAAGGATCCCGCGGTCGAGCGTGATCTGCTCGGAGATCGGCCGATCAGAAGCGCTGGACGGCTTTGCCTTAAGGACCCCGGCGATAAGGGCGAGGGCCGACGCGATGTCCTCGAAGGGCCGGTCCTTCGCGGCCTGCTGCACCAGGCGCCCGAGCAGAGCGGTCATCTCGAACAGAACGTCGAGTGCGGTGCGGCTGAGTCCCACCTTGCCGAGGCGGATATCGTCGAGAAGATATTCGAGCTGATGGGAGAGCTCCGTCGGCTCCTTGAGCCCGAACATCCCCGCAAGCCCCTTGAAAGAATGGACAGCGCGAAAAAGGGTATTGACCAAGTCGGGGTCGGTCCTGCCGGCGGCCTGGTCGTTCTCGAGAGACAGCAGCGTCTGGTTTGCCGACTCCAGGATATCCTCTGCTTCGGCGAGAAAGTCTTTTATGGACCGGTCTGGATTCATTCAGTCGCGTGTGCTCCCCTTCACCGTACCCATCGCAAAGTGGACCGTGCGGATAACCAAGTCGTTCAACGTCATTCCGCCTGTTTCATTGTGCATGTTGGATTTCAGCATACTTCCCCCTGCCGCCTACTTCTCCTCCAGCACCTTCGTGACCAGCGCCATGAGCTCTTCCTTCTGAAACGGCTTCACCACATAACCGGCGGCGCCGAGGGCCATGCCGCGCTTTTTGTCTTCTTCGCTCTTCTCGGTGCTCACAATAATAAGAGGGATGTTGCGGTAGGTGGGATTGGACTTCACATAGCCGATGAGCTCCAGGCCGTTGATATCAGGCATATTGATGTCGGTGATGATAAGGGCAAAGGGACGTGAAGGGAGTGTCTTGAGCGCCTCAAAGCCGTTGCTGGCCTCGACCGCAAAGACCCCCCCCCGCTCCTCGAGCGATACCCGAATCATCGATCGGATGGCTTTCGAATCCTCGACGATAAGGACGTTCTTCATCTTCGCTCCCTCTGCAGTTCGGCGATCTTCTTTTCGAGCAGCGCTTTTTCCAGGGCCATGCCGGCCTGGTTCATGAAAATCTCGAGCGCGTCCATGCCGACGATGGGCTTGTGCTCGGGCAGGTTGTCCCCGTACACGATCAGCGCGATCTTTCCGTCCACGATGAGCGGTATTGCCAAAACCGAACCGGGGCTTACGCCGCCGAGCTCGTTCACCAGATAATTATTGCATTCGTCCGACTCGAGCGGACCGAGATAGCTGCGACGGCTCTCGATCACGGACAGGAACAGTGAGGGTTTGTTCAGCGGGATCTTGATAGTGCGAATGACCTGGTCTGCGGACCTGCCCTTGAGCTCGATGCCGAACTGTCCGAGGCCGCGCACTTCGTCCTTCTTCACCATGAACAGGATTGCGCGATTCACCACCTCACTCGCGTACCGCAGGATGAGGAGCGTCACCTCCGCAGTTGCAGTCGGGAACCGCAGCTCATCGAACATGGACTTGAGCGTCGCGATATCTTTCCGGGGCGCTTCTATTTCAATCCGGGAGCGGAACTCATCACGAGCGGGCGTGTAGCTGACATGGTAGGAAGGCGGGGCCTTCGGCGCGGCATAGGGTACGGCCGGGGGCGGGGACTCCGGGCGAGGCATCCCCCGCCGCCTCTCGTCCAGGAGCCGCGTCCCTTCCATAAGCAGATACTCGGCGCTGATGCCGGACTTGAGGAGAAACTCCTGGGTGTCGATCTCGATCTTGTCCTGGGGATCGATTTCGCCGAGTTCGAAGTTGAAGAACCCTTCTTCCCAATCGAGCAGATCATAGACAATCTCCTCGATCTGCTTACGCACGAGGCCCTCGAGCGTCTGGAGCGGCACGGCGCCCATCTCCACGAGGATCATGCCGAGCGGCTTGCCGGCCTCTTCCTTCTGAAGCGCCAGCGCCTTCGCCAGCGCCGGCTCGGTCAGCATGCCCTGTGTCACGAGCATGTTGCCGAGGGAATCGCGGATGCTGTCGCTGGCGGCCTGGATCACCTGGCCGTCTTTGAAAACAACCCTCCCCGTTCCCTTGCGACTCCGTACGATCAAGATGCCGGTTTTTTTGCTGAGATTGATGATCTGGAAGATATCGGGCAGTGCAAGGTCTTCCAGTCTGCCGACAAGGCTCATGACGTCTCCCCAATACGTATTTCGGCGAAATTATATCAGGTTGGACAAAAAAAGCAAGGTTGATTCATACGTTAGCGGGGGTGGTGCAATTCGCGGAGGACCCTGTGGCCGACTCAATTGTTAGGCCGATGACGAGAACGAATTTACTACGGAGATAACGTTTGACGGACGAACGCATACGTAATCTGCGAAGATATTTCTTCTCTGACGCGCTGCGTGATACTATGCCTCGTCCCGGCTTGAGGCGCTACGTGCTCCGGTAATTATCAAACTGCAGCTCGATGCCGAAGTCCTTCCCCTTCAGGAGTTGGATGGCCGTCTGGAGTTCATCCCTGCTCTTGCCGGATACGCGCACCTGGTCCGCCTGGATCGAGGCCTGCACCTTGATCTTCGCGTCCTTGATCGCTTTGACGATCTCCTTGGCCTTGTCCGTGGGGATCCCCTGTTGCAGCGATAGGCGCTGCCGTACCGTTCCCGCAAGGGCGGCCTCTACCTTGCCGGCGGACAGGTTCTTGGTCGGCACCCCGCGTTTCACAAGCTTATTCTGAAGGATATCGATCACGCTCTTGAGCTTGTATTCGTCGTCGGACACGATCACCAGCGCGTCCTTCTCCTGAGTGATGTTCGATTTGCTGCCTTTAAAATCGAACCGCTGCCCGATCTCCTTCAGGGCCTGGGTCACCGCGTTCGTCACCTCGGCCATGTCGATCTTAGAAACCACGTCAAATGAATTTTCCGCAGCCATGAACACCTCCAGATAGTAAATCAAGATGACAGACGACAGAAAACAGACTGAGACGCAAGCTTTTGCCTGTCCTCTGTCCTCTGCCCGTCTGAATTCTGTCTTCCATCCTATTCTATAATTTCCGTCCCCTTCGGCGCCGTAAAAACAAACTGTTTATCATCGAGGCCGGCGCCCTCGCGGATATCGCTGAACACGACCTCGGCGGTGTTTCCCGAGCGATCAAAGATCACCAGCTCCTGGATCCGCCCTGCCTCATCCGACCGGAGGAGAAGCCTCTTCATCACCGCTCCGGGCCTCAGAGGGATCAGCACGAGCGTGTGCGGCGCCTTCACATCAGGCTGGAGCACATCGAAATCATCCCGAATATGCGCGGCACCAAGCAGAAATACCACGGGAATGTTCATGTGCTCAAAATCGGTAAAGGTTTTTTTAACGAGCTGCTCGCTCTTTTTCGAATAGAACAGTGCGGCCTTGCCGTTGACGAGGATCATCTGGCCGTTCGTGTACTCGAGCCGGAGCTTGCCCGGCTTCTTAATGAAGAGCCTGCCCTCGTACTTCTGCGTCTTGCCGATGGACTTGAGCACGTTTGTTTGAACAACTTTTGTCGTGAGGTCGGTGAGGTCGCGATAGTGGTTCTCCACGGAGGCTACGACGTCCTGAACGGTCTGTGCGCAGGCAGGTTCCCTGGCAACGGATGCGGAGACCGCAAAGAGAACGGCGGCGGCAATGAGACCGGTTTTTTTCCATGCGTGAGAATGAGCGGTCATTACTTCCTCCCGAGTGTGTCATCATACCATAAATGTTCCATCGTGAAAAGATGGAAAACATATCGGTCCCTTTTTCCGACAACACACGCCACAAGAGTGCAGACCGGTTCCAAGGACAGCTTAAGGCATAATGCGGATTTGACACGGGGACGATGTCAAACGTGCGGGTAGAGCGGGGCTCTTCTGGAAAAGACATTAACAGTCTCAAAATTGAAGCTATGGTGTCATTGTTCGCATTTCGTCATTCCCGCAGCAACTCTGAGCGGGAATCCAGCATCTGTCGTGCTTAGTCCTGGATCCCCCATAGAAGCTTTCGGGGATGACGGTCGCTAGTATGTACAGACAATCCAGTAACGCCACTGCAAACCGGGTATCTTAATTTTTATCGGAGCCGCTGAAGAGGTCCTTCGCAAGCAGGAAGAAGCCGACTCCCATGCCGGCGAAGAGGAGCAGCAGAAAACCCGAGAAATTCTTTCTTGATTGGAGTTCTCCAAAGAGGGAGTCCACCTTTTTCTGGAGGCCGTCCAGCTGCTGGAGAAAGCCGTCGGTCTTTTGGCGCACGAGAGAGGCGTCAGCGGTATGAAAGAGAGTGCGGAACTCAGCCTCAATGCGGAACAGTGCCCTCTCTTCCTCGTCTGTGGAGATCCCCTGCGAGGAAAGTTTTTTCAGGGAATGTTCAATGTCCCGTATCCTTTTTTCCGTCGCAAAGAGGGCCTGTTTCATGATCTTCGCCCGGTCGTAGGAATGACACTGCGTGCACCGCTCTTCGTTGATGATTTCAATGTTTGCCTTCTGGATGCCGTGGGAGCCGTGGCAGGTAACGCAGTTCGGCCCGCTGCCCGAAGCCTTCAGCGCCTTCCCGTGGCCGCTTTCCAGGTAATTCTTCAATATGCCGACATGGCACTTGCCGCAAAATGCGGGAACTCCTTCATACGCCGGCTTTCCAACGAAGCCACGCAGCGGCGACATGGCCATGGCCGCATCACCGGGGTCTCCGCCGTGGCAGTCGTTGCAGGTGACGCCGTTCTGATGGTGCCAACTCTGACGCCATTCCCCGGGGATCTTCCTGAGTTCCGGCTTCATCATGTCCGAATCGTGGCACTGCATGCAGACGGGCTCAGCGCTCCCTGCCGCCGCAGCTGCGACCGCTGCGCAAACAAGGACCAGGAGGCATGAAAGCAGATATCTCATGAATATTTTCCCCATATCGTCAGAACAGCCCAGCCGATGATCGCGGCGATAAACACGCCGAAGAGGACCCCCCGTTTCAGCATGTTGTCCTCCTTCCCGGTATCGAGGAACGGCCAGAACAAAAAGACCGAAACGATGGTGATCTGCAGGCTGATGCCGAGGAATTTGTTTGGGACGATCTTCAACATCTGATAGGCGGCAAGGAAATACCATTCAGGCTTGATGTGTGCCGGGGTCTTGAAAGGGTCCGCGGGAATGCTCGCATCCTCGGGAAGAAAGAGCCCCGGGCTGAAGGTGATGACCAAGAACACCAGGGCGAAGAACGCCATGACCATGGCGGCCTCTTTGAGTACAAAATGGGGGAAGAACGGGTAACCATTGGGATGGTCCTCATGCCTGAACGCCGTCCATGGCTTTTTCTCTTCACCCGCTGCGCCGAACGGCGGAGCGGAGATGCCGATCCTCCTGACGAGAAAGAGGTGCACAGCCATGAGCAGGATCAGGAGCGCCGGCAGAACTCCCACGTGGAGGGCGAAGAACCTTCCGAGCGTGACGCCGGACACGTTCTGTCCTCCCTGCAGGCATGTCACGGCAAAATTCCCGAAGAAGGGAAGCGCGGAGGGGATGTTCGTCACGATCGTCGTGGCCCAATAGGAAAGTTGGCTCCAGGGCAGAAGATAGCCGCTTAGGCAGAACGTGAGCGTGATCAGCAGCATGGTCGCGCCGGCAAACCATGTCAGCTCCCGCGGTTTCTTGTAGCTGTTCATAAAAAAGACCGAGAGCATGTGGCATCCGACCGCAACAACGATGAGATTACTCCCCACAACATGCATGAGCCGAAACAACCAGCCGTAGGGCACGTTCACCATGATGCCCTGGACGCTTTTGAAGGCATGGTCCGGATGGGGTACGTAGTAGGTGAGCAGGAAAAAACCCGTGATGATCTGAACGATGAACCCGGCGAGCGCGACGAACCCGAGGGTATAGAATACGTTGATGTTCCTCGGGACCCGGTACTCGGTCAACTGGGTCCTGACTAGTTCATCAAGCCCTACCCGCACCTCGATCCAGTTTTTTATGGTCTTCCACATAGCGCTATCCTACGTTATTGCCAAAAACAACCACGACGTTCACGGATAAAATCATTCTCCGGCAAGGACTCAATAAACTAATTGCGCTTCCCCTCTGCGTCATCTCCATGCTTCCTCCAAACTTCTCCGACGTCATGGTTTCATATCGTTTGAGAACACAGTGCGTACCATGAATATTTGTCTCCGTGACCAGGTTTCATTATCCTATGATGATGGAGTCCCCATCCACCTTGAGCGGAAATTGCAGTAAGGGTTTCGGCGGTGGCCCCGCGATGACGCTTCCCGAGAAGTCATAGATCCCGGCGTGGCAGGGACAGAGCAGCCTCTTTTGTTCCTTCTGAAATTCCACGAGGCATCCCAAGTGGGTGCAAACCCGGGAAAGAGCAACATACCCCATTTCCGGCCTGTTGATGACGACGCCCGGCGTATTGTTAAAAACAATGTCCTTTGCCTCTCCGACAGGGATTTCCTTTTTGCTCAGGACAAGCTTTTTCCCCTCCGCCTCCCCGGCAGGGGGTGAAAAATATTTGTAAAGGGGAAACAGGAAGGAAGCGAGCGTTGTCAGACCCAGGAAGGCAAGCGTTTTTTGTAAGAATTGTCGTCGGTTCGTCATGGCGGATCTGCAGCCGCCGCAGGCGGCCGGCCGATTAAGATAGACTATAACAGCAGCGTCAGTGTTTGTCAAATATGGGCAGAATAAGAGACAAATATTTCCTCGTCCTCTGGCTTGACTATTAGCGCTGCTCAGGTAAACTTAGACGTATGATATATCTGTCGGGAC
>JBGPIG010000014.1:0-17217 GCA_041484745.1 Nitrospirota bacterium
AATAAAGATGTTCTCCGCGCCCACTTCTTCCTTCATCTCGACGTTCGCACCGTCAAGCGTGCCGATCGTGAGCGCACCGTTCAGGGCGAGCTTCATATTGCCCGTACCCGAGGCCTCGGTGCCAGCCGTCGAGATCTGTTCCGACAGATCGCAGGCCGGGATAATCTTCTCGGCATTCGAGACATTGTAGTCGGGAATGAAGACAACTTTCAGGAGATCGCCTACCAGAGGATCGTTGTTCACGATGTCTCCCACACTGTGGATCAGCTTAATGATCAATTTCGCCATTGAATATCCGGGCGCGGCCTTGCCTCCGAAGATCACCGTGCGGGGGACCGGTTTTTTGACGCGGCGCTCGCGGATGCGGTTGTAGCGGGTCACAATATGCAATACGTTCAGCAACTGACGTTTATATTCATGAATGCGTTTGATCTGCACATCAAACAGGGAGGAGGGATCGACCGTAATTTTCAACCTCATCTTGATGATCTCGGCCAGACGCTTTTTGTTCTCCGCCTTGACGGCCCGGAATTGTTCGCGGAATGCCGAGTCCTGCGCCAAGGGGACAAGCTGCTTCAGCTCCGCAAGATCGGTCAGCCAGGTCTTCCCGATACGCGACGTGATGAGCGAGGACAGTGCCGGGTTGGCCTGGTGCAGCCAGCGCCGCGGCGTGACGCCGTTCGTAATGTTGATGATCTTGTCCGGGAAGAAACGCTCGAAGTCCGCGAAAATGGTCTTCTTCATGAGGTGCGTGTGGATCTGTGACACGCCGTTCACCCGGTGGCTGCCGACGATGGCCAGGTGAGCCATGCGTAGCCGTCGTCCGCCCGCCTCATCCACGATCGACATGCGCCGCAGGAGCTCCGTGTCGCCGGGGAAGCGGTGTCGCACCTCCTCGAGAAAACGGTAATTGATCTCGTAGATAATCTGCAAATGCCGCGGAAGGATCTCTTCAAAGAGACTGACCGGCCAGGTCTCGAGCGCCTCGGGCATGAGGGTGTGGTTGGTATAGGAGAAGGTGTTTCGGGTGATCACCCAGGCGCGGTCCCAGTCCAGGTGGTGGGCATCCAGGAGCACACGCATCAGCTCGGGGATGGCGATGGACGGATGGGTGTCATTCAACTGGATCGCCACCTTATCCGGCAGTTCATCCAGGTTCGGATGAAACTTTGTGAAGCGGCGGAGGATGTCATGAATCGAAGCACAGACAAAAAAATACTGCTGTTTGAGCCTCAGCTCGCGTCCCATGATCGTGGTATCGTCGGGATAGAGGACCTTGGACAGGTTCTCCGATGCGTTCTTGTCCTCCACGGCCTTGATATAGTTGCCCTCGTTGAAGTACTTGAGGTTAAAATCACGCGACGCCTTGGCCGTCCAGAGTCGCATGTTGTTCACGGTGCTGGTATTGTAACCGGGCACGGGCGTATCGCAGGCCATGGCCATCACGTCTTCGGTGTCTATCCAGTGAAAGTGCGTCAGACCCTGTTCGTCTTTGAACTGCACGACGCGGCCGCCGAACTTCACCGGGAAGAGCACCTCGGGACGCGGAAAATCCCAGGGATTGCCGTAGCGCAGCCAGTTGTCGGGGTGCTCTACCTGATTGCCGTGCTCGATGCGCTGGATAAACATGCCATACTCATAGCGGATGCCGTAGCCGTAGCCGGGCAGGCCCATGGTCGCCATGGAATCGAGAAAGCAGGCAGCGAGCCTTCCGAGTCCGCCATTGCCCAGGGCAGCGTCTATTTCGAGTTCGCGGATGCGGTCGATGTCGAGCTCCAGATCGCAAAGCGCCTCGCGGCATTCTTCGTAAAATCCCATATTGAGCAGGCTATTCGCCAGCAGCCGGCCGGTCAGGAATTCCATGGACAGGTAGTAGACGCGCTTGGCGTCGGACCGGTAGTAGCTGCGCATGGTCTCCATCCAGCGCTCGATCAGACGCTCGCGCACGGCATAGGCCGTGGTATGGAACCAGTCCCGATGCGTGGCGGTGATCGGGTCCTTGCCCAGCGAGTAGATCAGGCGGTTTGCAAAGGAGTGCTTGAGGGACGCCCGGTCCTGGCTGCGCTTGTCATAGTGGAAATTGCCCTTCTTGTCAATAGTCATAGGGCCTCCCTGAAAAGCTCGTACCTGTGATATCCGAACTCATTAAATCTCCATGATGATCGGCAGGATCATGGGCCTGCGCTCCATGCGCTTGTTGATGAACTTTTTGAGCGCGCTCCGGACCCGGGCGGACACGAGGGACCAGTCGCCTTTTGCCTCCGGGATCATGAGGGTCAGCGTGTCCATAACCACGTCCTTCACCTCGGCCAGGAGCTCCTGTGAGGCGTCCTCGAACACGAAGCCCCGCGACACGATGTCCGGGCCCGACACCACCCTGCCCGATGACTTTTCTATCCCCAGAATCACGATCACCACGCCGTCGTGGGCCAGCTTCATTCGGTCCCTGAGCACCACCGTGTCTACGCCCGCGTCCACCGTGGAGCCGGCGGTCTTGCCGTCGATGTACACCCTGCCCACGTTCACGACGCCGGCCCGGCGGGCGAGGGATTCCGAGAACTCCATCACCTCGCCGTCCTCCAGGATGAATATGTTCTCCTCGGGAATATTTACCTTCCTGGCAAGCTGCGCGTGATACACGAGATGTCGGTACTCGCCATGCACGGGGATAAAATATTTCGGTTTGATCAGACTCAACATGAGCTTGAGCTCTTCCTTGGAGGCGTGACCCGAGACATGGATCTCCGATACCTTCTCGTAAAAGACCTCCGCGCCGCGCTTGAACAGGTGGTTGATGATCCGCGTAATGCCGCGCTCGTTCCCCGGGATCATCTTGGACGAGAGGATGATGGTGTCGCCCTTCCTGATCTGGAAGTGCTTGTGCTCGTTGGCGGCCATGCGCGAGAGAGCGCTCATGGGCTCGCCCTGGCTGCCGGTGGTTATCATGACAACCTGGTCGTCAGGCAGGTTCTTGAGCGCATCGATTTTGAGCCAGGTGTCCGACGGCATCTTGAGGTACCCGAGGTCAAGGGCGATCTGGGCATTCGCGATCATGCTCTTGCCGTTCAGGATGACCTTCCTGTTGTGCATGACGGCCACGTCGATGATCTGCTGCACGCGGTGGATGTTCGAGGCGAACGTCGCCACCACGATCCGGCCCGCGGCGCGGTGGAAGATGTCCTCGAGCCCCCGGCGCACCTCCTTCTCCGAGAAGGTATAGCCGCCCTGGCCGGCATTGGTGCTGTCCGACATGAGAACAAGCGTCCCTTTATCGCCATACTCCGCGAAGGTACGGAGGTCCATGATCTCGCCGTCCACAGGCGTGGGGTCGATCTTGAAATCGCCGGTGTGCACCACCCGTCCCGCGGGCGTAGTGATGCCGAGGCCGCAGCCGTCCACGATGCTATGGGTCACGCGGATGAACTCCACGCTGAAGCAGCCGATCTCCACCACGTCACGAGGTTTCACGATGATGAGCTCCGCTTCGGAATCGAGCGCGTGCTCCCGGAGCTTTTCCTTTACAAAACCAAGGGTGAGTTTCGTTCCATAAATAGGGACCTTTAGTTCCTTCAGCAGAAAGGGGAGCGCTCCGATATGGTCCTCGTGGGCGTGCGTGAGGACAACCGCGCGCACTCGGTCGCGGTTCTCGATAAGGTACGTGAAATCCGGGATCACAATGTCTACGCCCAGCATCTCGGCGTCAGGGAACATGAGGCCGGCGTCGATCACAAGGATATCACCACCGCATTCGAGCACGGTCATGTTCAGCCCGATCTCGCCCACCCCGCCAAGCGGGATGATGGAAAGCGCGGGGTCGTTTGCAGGAGAAAGAGCGGGAGGGGACGGGTTGAGCACGGTTTTCGGTTCTCCTTGTTTCATCCGGAATAGGATCGCACCGGAAACAAGGATACCGTATTTTCAGCGGCAGTTCAAGGTGATTTTACCGGAATCTGTGAACGCATGCAGAATGCGCTTTTTTCTATCGGGGAGCGCCGCCGCCTAACTCAACTGGTTTTATGTGGCATCGCTGACAAGCTTGAATGGGAAAAGCGACCTTATCGTGGCACACCCCGCAGTATTGGCCGTCGATTATCTGGAACATCGAATACTTCGTCGTGCCTTTCTGTACGCTGGGAAAGATCTCGGGGTGGCAGACCTCACATCCGTTCCAGACAGCGTGTTTCCTGTGCGAGAATATCACTTCCCCGATCCAGGAGGCCTTTACCTCCACCGAAAAGTCCTTTTGCGCTTTCAAGGATGAGCGTTTCATCGAAACGCCTTCGAGGAAATCAACTGGCTTGATGAGTCCCTGTGCTTCAGCCTCCTCCCAGTTTATCCCGTTTCCAAGGGCTGTCTTCGGCAGCTTTTCGATAAAGGCGGCAAACTCATAGTCCCTCGCCACCTTCTTGTCCAGTGAATGGCACCGGTCACAGCGCGCCGATTCTTCTTTGGGAAGGCCCTCCGAACACGCGGCGAAGAGTTTCTTTCCGCCGAAGGATTTCTTGCCGTCATGGCAGGCGCCGCAGTAGAACCCCTGTCTGTTCGTCGCTGCCGTAATATTCGTAGCGCCCGCATTCATGGCAAAGCCGATATCGACATGACAGAGCCTGCAGGTGAATCTCGACCGGTGGACCCAGTGGTCGAATACCACGGGGGCAAGTCCGGCGCGCTGAGAATGGTTCCCGATAACCACCCTGCCGTACTCGGACGGCAATGCCCTGTTCCACGCCTCCGCCATACCGGCGGAGACAAGGATTACCAGTGCGAGCGAGAATGCCTTGAGACACCGCATTGTTTACTTTTTCTCCCTGGATTCGAGAACAAATGCGAAGAGGTCTTTGCACATCTGAAGTCTTTTCAGATAGACCTTTCTTTGGGTCTCATCGAGTTTTTCGATGCGCAGCCTGAGCTTGTCGCATCGTGCGACAAGTTCTTTCAGTTCATCAGAAGAAATCACTCCGGGATCCTGTGTCTTGGCGCAGACTACGTCGAATTCCGCCTTCCAGTCATCCTGGGCATAGGCGGTCCCGGCCGGGCTCAGCATGCCCTTGTTACCCGTAGGGGAGAGGAACATTGCTGCAACCAGGACTACTAGTGCGATTTTGAGCTTGTTCATGAGTACCCCCTGATGTTCGGATAATGCCGCCTGCAGTCTTGCAAAGGAAATGCGGGCCGCGCCGGGGAGATGCCGCAACATTCCCCGGAGCAGTCTACCCGCTGAGAGAATGGCCGTCTCTTAGACCGGCTTTGTATGACATCGTTGGCAATCAAGGAGCGGGAAGGCTACCGTGTTGTGGCACACGCCGCAGTATTTCCCGTCAAAGATCTCTATCATGGTATACTTAGTCGTTCCCTTTTTCACTCCGATAAAGATCTCGGGGTGGCAAAGCTCGCAGCCGTTCCATGCAGAATGTTTTTTATGGGAAAAGACGATGTCCGGCATCCCTTCCACTTTCGCGGTAACGGAAAAATCTTTTTGGACCGCAAGATTCGGACGCTTGATGGAAACACCTTCAAGATAATCTATGACGTGAATTATTCCGTCGGTCTCGGCCTTTTCCCAATCAACGCCGTTTCCGAACCGTTCCTTCGGCAACCGCTCCGCAAGTTGAGCAAAATCAGTATCACGCTTCACATTCTTTCCGAATGAATGGCATCGTTCACACCGTTTCGTGTCGATCGACGCGGTCTTTGACGAACAGGATTCAAACACCTTCTTGTCTTGAAAGGCCCTCTTACCGTTATGGCACGTTCCGCAGTAGTAAACGCTTATATTGTCCGCCGCCTTTATGTTTGTCGCTCCCGCTTTCATGGCGAACGCGATATCCACGTGGCAGAGCCGACACGTAAATTTAGACCGGTGTACCCAATGATCGAACACGACTGGTGCAAGACCCGCTTTTTCCGAAAAATTGTTTATAACCACCCTGCCGTATTCATAAGGCAACGGCCTCTTTTTCTTCATGCCTGTCTGCGCCAGCGTTACCCCTGCGCACACGAGCACGAACAGGATCAAAAAAGAAATTTTTTTCATTGGTTCCTCCATTCAGAATAGGTACATGTGGAAGCGTCTCAAATAAAACAAGTGAACGTGGAGAGCATTGTTTTGATCATGAAAGCGGGTTCAGTTTAGCAAAAGGACGATGAAAGGTCAATACTCTTGTGTTTTGGGCCCTTTTGTTGATAACTAGCGCGGCTTCCGCCACCTGATCATTGCCGGCGCGGGTGAAGCGCGGCTCGGCAGGCACGAATGATGTCCGTGCTGCGCTGCGGTAAGATTCTGCGGTGATTTAAGAAGCATGTATTGCCTCCCTGTGAACCTGTTCAGAGAATATTCCTGAGGTTCAATATATTGACTATTAGACGTACAGATTAATAGTGCAATATCAATGCCCACAATTTTAGGTCCTCTCATCACGGCATGTCCATTTATTTAACATCATGTTTATATGTGTATTTTATAAATTATACAGGTAATCTGTTTACTATGTTTTTCACTATAACGAGTCAAATTCCTGACAAATTATCTAATTAGCAGTTTATAATTTTTCGGTTCGGTCATGTAATATGCAGGATAGATTGGTCAATAAGGGCGGAAGTAGGGGTCGATGGGGAGCGGGCAATGTCCTTGGTGCCGTCCCAAAACAGAAGCAAACTGAGCATATTCTTCCTCTAATATGACTACAGTATAATTCTTTCGGAACGGACCTCCCCCCACCCATTCAGGAATAATCACAACCGGACCAGGTCCTCGTGGTCTTCCTCATGGGGGTTGATATGGATCATCACATCGCCGACACTCGGGACCTGCTCGAAGATCAGCCGCTTTACCTCGGTTGCGATGGCATGGGACCTCCTGACCGTCATCTCCGGGTCCATGTCGAGTTTCAGGTCTACAATGAGGTACTGGCCGGACCGACGGCACCGGATCTCGTGCACGTGTGCAACGCCCCTAACGCCCTCGGCAAGCACGGCGATCTGGTCCACGCACTCGTCTGCTGGAGTGCCGTCCATCAGGTCATGAGCGGCGCTCATGAAGGTCTCGTACCCGATGTGAAAGATGAAGAGGGACGTGAGCCCCGCGGCGAGGGGGTCCATGATTGTCAGGCCGAAGAACGCGCCGGTCACGCCGATCAACGTGCTGACCGAGGTAATGGCGTCCTTCCGGTGGTCCTTGGCCGATGCGAGGATGGCCGGGCTTCCGAGCGTATTGCCGGCAGCGACCGTGTACCGGTAGAGCGCTTCCTTGGTGATGATGGTGATAAAGGCCGCGGCCACCGCCATGGCACCCGGGACCTCGTAGGCGGCGTCAATGATGGTATGCACGGACCGGAAGAGGATCCATCCTCCGGTCCCGAAAATGACCAGGGCAACGATGATGGCGGCGATGCTCTCCGCCTTACCGTGGCCGTAGGGATGCGCCGCATCAAAGGGTTTGCTGCCGATGCGCAGCGCAATCATGCTCGCGAGGATCGCGATGAAGTCTGCGGCGCTTTCCATGCCGTCGGCGAAGACGGCCTCTGATCTTCCGAAGTGACCCGCGAGGAGCTTTATGGTCATGAGCACGGCATTCACCCAGAACCCGATCTGGATGACCCTGCCCGCCATGCTGAACCGTTCCCTGCGTTCCACAAAACCTCCCGCACTGCGACATTCAAACGATTATTGACAACAATAGTGTTATAACGAGTTAAGCTGTATGGAATTCACCGGCTGATAAACCAACCGAGAGTCTTCAACCCTCTATTGTAGACTCTCACGGATATCTTATGGTTCTCTCACCCCGTGCAAATTCCACTCATAGTGAGTGCCGCCGATATCGGAGCTGCCCTGCAGGGTCATGCCATCCTGGCTGATAGCCGGGTAATTGCTGCCGATATTTGGATACCACCATGTGGGTTTTGTTGTATCGCTTCCGCTGGCGTCTGGCGGGCACGTATATGTGTAGTTTACCTCGTGGGCGCCTGAATGGCCGTCGCCGTCATAAATCCGGTACATTCCTCCGGAACGGGCTTCGGGCATCATGCCCAGGCTTGCGTCAGGTCCATCCTGCAGCGCCATGGTTTTTATATCCCATGACCAAGAATCGTTTCCCGAGTAGGTACAGTCATTAGCCGCACCACTGACGACAGTATTGAAGGTGGCGCTGCTCAGCACGAAAAGACCGGGCGGAACAACGCCAGGGGGGAAGTAGTTGGGCATGACGTCCTCGCCCCGCCGCCATTGCACTGTGGCAGTGGTCTCCTCCGGTAGCATTGCAGAATCCGTCACTTTTGCCGTAATAGTACCGTCCCAGCCGAAACACCCGATATTCGACACCAGCAGGAGAGGCGCAAAATCCCCGGGCGGTTGGACGAAACGGTTTTTATCAATTGAGCTGTTGCCTAAAACGACCACGAGTTCCTGGATCCGCTCCGCCTTCGCATCGCGGCAGAAGGAGACCATGCCGGTTGTGTTGCCCTGCACTGGTTTCCATTCCTTCCATACGTCATCTATCTTGACAATGAGCCGCCACTGTGCACCTTCGGCTGGATCGACGAGGGGCGTTGCTGGGTTCGGCAACAGCGGTATGCCTGCGTATATCATCGTGCTATCCTTCGCCATGGTAAGGGTCAGTGAAGATCGAATGCCATCATAAAACATCACATTCCTTGCGGCGTCATCAGTGAACTTGAAGTGATAGTAGCGTCCGGACAGGTAAGGCAGGTTGATGGAACCGGTATCATCAAGGTCATCGAGATAATAAACGTGGTCAGAACTTCCGCCAAGGTTCACCAAGGTCGGTGTCTTGGGCTCTACCTTAGCACCCTGTGCAAGCTTGTCTTGCTTAAAGAAGAATCCGTCAAAGCCGCGGTTCCAGTTTGCTATTAGGGCATCACCCCAATAATGCTCGAACGGCGAGGTCATAGAACGCGGCAGAGATATCGGTGAAGGGATGGGAAAAGGAGTAGACTCGTCCACGGCCTTGAGACTATCCATGGTCCCGGCATTCTCCCATGACAGCCGAACCATATCTGCGGGCGCCTTTGCATGCGTCAGATATGAAAAAAACGTGTAAGCGCCGTACTGCCGGAAATTCGTCTGATCATCGATAGAGAGCGGAATCGTGTCGAGATACCAAGCTGCATATCGGTTCTGGCTGTTTGCATCGGGGTAAACGTAGTCCTCTGTCCAGGCAGCCGTCGCCTCCATCAGCCAGGCGTAGGTATTCGGGGCGTCTTGTCTCTCGTAGCTGAACTGCCATGCGTGCATCATCTCGTGGGCGACGATCTGGATGAGCCCCGGTGTTGTTTCGTCGCCGAGTTTCCACATTGTTATGTCGATCGTGATGAAAGCGGGTGTCGGTACCACTTTGTACGGAATCGTGTAACCGGAGGCGTTCATGCCGGTACAAAGGACAATATCCAGGGCGCCGTTGGCATCCAGGGGACCCGGGATGGCTCCGTAAACGGGGCTCGGCATAGCGGGCAATGCAACACCAGCATCGGAGAGCGGTTCTCGCTGCATCAGATTCTGCAGTGCGTCCCAGATTTTACCGCCCACAGCATCCAGGATGCCGGTTGCTATGGAAGCGTAGGTGGCCGATGAGCCGTCCGCATAATTAAGTGTATTATTGTCTTGGTACCAGATTTTAACTTTCCCATTCGTCACCCACTTCCAAGGATGGGCGGCGGGAGCGGCAACTGTAGAAGATACCTTCGCTGCGGCACCCTTATGTCGCAGCGGCTTACCCTGTTTCGTTGCCAGATCGTACCAGCTGTTTGTAACATAGGGCGGCAGGAGATACGGGTAGACCTGCGTCTTGGCCTCCGTGGAAAGAGTATCGTACTTCTCCATAGCCTCCGCCATGAATCGCGTGCCGCTGGTCTTGTCGAGGCCTGCACCCTGATACTCGGCCGGGAGACTTCCATCGTCGAAGACCGCAAAAACTTTGTGCACGAGCCCCTGTTCAGCAGTGAGCGTTCCGTCCTTGACCGCCTGATCGATCAGCGCAATGCTCGTCGGTGGTGGTGAAGGCGGCGTCTGGGCCACTGATACTGTGACCGTTGCCGTGCTTGACAAACCACCCGGGTTTGTGATGGTGAGTGCAAAACCAAGGTCCGCCGTACCCGTTGGTGCGGTAAAGAAGGCTGAATCCGTCGTGGCATCAGAAAGTGTTACAGTGGGTCCACTCACCTGCGACCAAGAGTAGGTCAGGCTGCCGCCGTTAGGATCCGAGGATCTGGATCCGTCGAGAATAACAACGCTTCCGGACGCAGCAGGAGGAACAGTATCAGTGATTGCCACCGGCGACTGATTGCCACCCGTGTTTCCGCCCGGAGGATTTCCGCCCACACCGGTCCCCCCCCCGCCGCCACCGCCTGATGAACAGGCGGACAAGATGAACACAATATATATGATGCTGCAAACCAACCCAAGAGACCTTTTCATAAGAACCTCCTTGTCGAGTCTTACCAAAAAAGCTGCAGCTGAATCCATACCTCAGTTCATCCTTCTGTCCAGACTCCGGTACTGGATCGCCTCCGAGATATGATGCGAGTTGATCTTCTCGCTACTGTCAAGATCAGCTATGGTCCGCGCCACTTTCAATATACGGTTATACGCCCTCGCTGAAAGACCCAGCCGGTTCATCGCCTTTTCCATAAGATTGAGCGAGTCCTCATCTATTTTACAATACTTCCGGATATGCCGTGGTTTCATGTGAGCATTAGCATAGATACTATCTAATTTAAAGCGCTCCTGCTGGATC
This sequence comes from Nitrospirota bacterium, assembly GCA_041484745.1. GTDB lineage: Bacteria > Nitrospirota > UBA9217 > UBA9217 > UBA9217 > JALNZF01. The sequence goes on from JBGPIG010000014.1 coordinate 10,751, forward strand.
ATACGTGCGCTTGTTACACGGTCCCGGATGGCTGTTGACGACTCAGCAGCCGTGTCCGATGCGATCTCGTTGAACTTGATCGCGGGGACTTCTATGTGGATGTCGATTCTATCCATAAGCGGGCCGGACACTTTTGAGCGATAGGTCTGTATCTGGTGGGGCGTGCACAGACATTGGTGCAACGGATCTCCGCTGAATCCGCACTTGCAGGGGTTCATGGCCGCAACAAGCATGAGCGACGCCGGATAGGTCAATGACGTTACCGCGCGGGATATCGTGACCTGCCCGTCCTCAAGCGGCTGCCGGAGCGCTTCGAGCACATTGCGTTTGAATTCGGGGAGCTCATCAAGAAAGAGAATGCCGTTGTGCGACAGGCTCACTTCGCCCGGCTTCGGTACCTGTCCGCCGCCGATGAGGCCCGCGTCGGAGATCGTGTGGTGGGGAGAGCGATACGGCCTCGTTGCGATGAGCGGCTGACCTTTCCTGAGCAGGCCCATGATGCTGTGGATCTTCGTGGTCTCGATGGACTCATCGAAGCTCATCTGCGGAAGCACGGTAGGCAGCCTGCGCGCGAGCATGGTCTTGCCCGAGCCCGGCGGCCCGATCATGATGAGATTGTGTCCGCCCGCGGCCGCAACTTCGATGGCGCGCTTGGCGTGCTCCTGTCCTCTGACCTCGGAGAAGTCTTCCTGATATGCGGAGTAGGTCTCGAAGGCGCTTTGGACGTTGATGCTCACGGGCTCTTCGAAAACTTTGCCTGAGAGAAACTCCACGACCTGCGGCAGGGTCTGCATGCCGAAGATCTTCACTGCCTCGACCACCGCTGCTTCCTGGGCATTATCAGCCGGGATCACCATGCCGCGGTAGCCCGCCTTCTTCGCGAGCACCGCCATGGAGAGGGCGCCCCTGACCGGCTTCACCCTGCCGTCGAGCGAGAGCTCGCCCACGATAAGATAGCCGTTCACCATCTCCTGGGTAAGGATACCCTCGGCGATGAGCATCCCGATGGCGATCGGAAGGTCAAAAGCCGAGCCTTCTTTCTTGATGTCCGCGGGGGCGAGATTTACGACGACCTGCTTGAGCGGAAAGTCGAAGCCCGTATTCTTGAGCGCGGCGCGCACACGCTCCTTGCTCTCTTTCACGGCCGCGTCAGGCAGACCAACGGTGGAGAAGAAAGGGAGCCCCCTGCTCGCAATGTCGACCTCAACTTCGACAGGATAGGCGTCGATGCCGAGTAATGCGGAGCTGATCACTTTGGAGAGCATAAGGCTCCTCGGGATAGTTCAGAGTTCAATGTTCGGAGTTCAGAGAGAGAGGCGCGGATGGATATTCGCAGAAGCAGAGATGCCGGCTTCCGGCTCCTGATTTCCGGGTGCGTACGGCTGAGAATAGCAGAGAACGGAGAGAGATGTCAAACTGAAAGTGTCGCAAGGCCCGTGGTCATAAAAGCTACTGCTCGAACCGCGTGACAAATGCGCCGACAAACCGCATCATGCGGACGTAGTCGGCAAAGGAGACTTCTTTTACGACGCCGCCGCCGGTTCTGTCGGCGCGCGTCTTGTCGCCTGAGGCGTGGATCAAGTAAGGGTTGCCGGATTTTATGTGGACGATCGAGAGGTGGGCAACGATCTCGTTAACCACGCGCTTCTTCGGGTCTTTGACCCAGAAAACGAGGTCGCCGTCCCGGAGCTTCTTCTGGAGCGCCCGGGTCAAGAGTACGCTTTTGGGGAGGATGTCCGCCGTATTTCTCCCGCGGGTGCCGGCGATCTGAGTTGTCGTGCCGAGGTCCTGGGTGATGTTCTTTCCCCACTTGCCGCTAAAAACCATGTCCTCGCCGTACTCATAGCGTTCATCGTAGTTGGTAACGATCCCGTCCGTGAGCTTGCCCTGCGTTATGAAGCGGAGATTGAGCGCCCGGTCAACGGCCTCGCGAGGCGTGCTGCTCTGGGCGAGCTCAACCGAGCGAAATGCGTGATACATGCAGTCCGCCTTCTCGTCGGCGATGATACGGTTCGTGCGGACATAGAGCCCCAGCGGATCGGGGTCATAGGGTGTCCCCATAAAGCGGCCTGCCCAGTAAGCGATGCGCTTCCCGATCGGGAACCTCGCCACCCGAGCCTGGGCGAGCAGGATCTCGTCGGCCGTCATCTCGGAGGTCCTCTTCTTATCGTTCGGACCGGCTCCGATGATCCTGAGCCCGTACTGGAGGGAATTTGCGAACCGCCGGTCGGAGAGGCCGGAGACCATCGCCGCACTTTTTTTCGGGACACGCGGGACCTGGATGAACCGCCCGTTCCCCAGAAAGAGACCCAGGCTTTCTCCGGAGAAGACCAGAATGTCGCTTGGTTCCAGGTCTTTCTTCGATATGCGCTCGGCCCTGACCCGGAGCGTCTCGCGGTCCGTGCTGAGCGGGAACCCGTGGATCCGGTAGGTAATATAAATAAGGCCGCTGGTATCCATGCCCTGGGCCGAGAGCCCGCCGGCAAGGTGCTGCACACCCTGAAATAGCTTGGCGGTCTGAGCTATCTCTTCCGGCTTCGTGTCGTTCACGATCGGGTCGAAAGATTTCTCGGGCATTGCTTCCGAAGTATTGATGATCGCAACCGACTTGTCGGGGAACTGGACCTTGTAGCCGTCCGTCGTGGTCTCGATGACCGGCAGGCGCGTGCCCGCATAGAGCGAGACCTTGTGGTCGCCGGTCTTGTCAAGGATCAGCGCCTCGGACTTGGGCGTCGTTATGACGATCCACTTCCGGTCCGCGCTCAAGTAGCTGCGGCCTTTGTCCTTCGGGATGTGCACCGCTTCCTGCTGGATCCAGCCCTCTCTCTGCATCTGGCTCGGGATTGCGATCCGGTACCGGTTGTCTTTTTTTTCCAGGATGCGGACCTCGTCGCCCATAAGCACCTGCGTTTTGAGAAGAGACTTGGGCAGTGGCTCTTCATGCACATTGGCGAGCGGTGCGGACACGATCCCGAGCGTGCTGTTTTTCGCCGGCTCCTGCGCGAGGCCAAAAGCAACGAGCAGCATGACGGTGCAGAAAGATGCGAACAGTATGGAGAGCGGTTTTTTCATCAGATGGATAGAGGACAACGAGATGGAGTACTACGCGCTGGCGCACAGTGGTACGGAAAAAATTGGTGCCGAAGGGGGGACTCGAACCCCCATGGGTTGCCCCACACGCCCCTCAAACGTGCGTGTCTACCAGTTCCACCACTTCGGCACTTGTGAAAACTTTTTTTACTGTTCTACTTCTTCCTCGCCGGCTGCTTCGCATGCACCGGGGTTAGCCAGCCCGCATGCCGGTTGTCCTTACCGTGGACGATGTCGAAGAACGCTGACTGCAGTTCTTGAGTAACGCGCCCCGGCTTGCCCGTTCCGATGGTACGATTATCCACTTCGCGGATCGGGGTGATTTCGGCTGCCGTACCGGTGAAGAACGCCTCGTCAGCGATGTAGAGCTCGTCCCGGGTAAACCGGTCCTCGATAAGACGCATCCCGCGCTCAACCGCGAGTTGAATGAGAGTGTCCCGAGTGATGCCTTCGAGAATCGAGGTAAGCGGCGGGGTCTTGATCAGGCCCTTGCGCACGATGAACACGTTCTCACCGCTCCCCTCGGCGACATAACCCTCGGTGTCAAGCAGCATGGCCTCATCGTAGCCGTCTTTCAGGGCCTCACGCTTGGCCAGGAGCGAGTTTGCGTAATTCGCCGTGGTCTTGGAGCGCACCATGGTGGCGTTCACATTCGGCCGGGTAAAGGATGATATCTTCACGCGGATGCCATTCTTGAGCCCCTCTTCTCCGAGGTAGCTGCCCCACGGCCAGACCGCTATCGAAAGCTGGACCGGGTTCTCCTTCGGGAAAATACCCATGGCGCCGTAGCCTATATACGCGATCGGCCGGATATAGCACGCGTCAATCTTGTTGACGCGGATGGTCTCAAGGATGGCCTCTGACACGACCGCACGGCTGAACGGGATATCCAACTGGCAGATGTGCGCGGAGTCGAACAGCCTATCGACATGCTCCTGAAGCCTGAAGACGGCCGATCCCCCGTCGCTCTTATAGCAGCGGATGCCCTCGAACACCGCGGTTCCATAGTGCATGGAATGCGTCAGGATGTGCACTTTGGCATCGTCCCACTTCACGAACGCGCCGTCCATCCATATCTTTTCCGTGGCCTGAAGCATAGGCGTAATTTATAACAGCCTGATGTATAATTGTCAATTGTTTTTTTCCGTTTTGACCATGCGCGCCGCACTTTCTCCGAACATTCGTATTGAAAATATGCCTATTCTGGAGAATAGCTACAGTACGGGGTCTCCGTTTTTTCACGAGGTTAGCCGAGAACTGACGGAATAATTACCCGTGCAGTGATGAACGGGAAGGATGAAGGAGGACAAGGTATTTCTCCAGCTGCTCTATTCTAAAGTTCGTATCAGGACGAATGTGAATACCACGATGGGTATTGTGTACCAGGAGGGAATACACTGTACGCGGCAGGCTAAAGTATGCCTCTTTTCCTCGCCTTCATGATGGCGTCGTTCCGGTCTTTTGCCTGAAGTTTCTCGTAGATCTTTTTTATATGGGTATGCACGGTATGAGTGCTGATGTTCAATTTGTCACCGATCTCTTTATAGGTTAGTCCTTCCTCTACGCGCTTGACGATTTCTGTTTCCCGCGGGGTCAGCAGAAACTGGTCGTTGGAGACATCATCCTGAAACTCATGGATGACCTTGCGGGCTATTTTGGGGCTCATAGGCGCCCCGCCCTTGTACAGGGAGTGGATGGACTCTATGATCTCCCGCGGACTGCTCCCTTTGAGAAGGTACCCCGACGCGCCGGCCTTGATCGCCGAGAACACGTTGTCCCGGTCTTCAAATACCGTGTGCGCCATGATTTCAAGCCCCGGTAAAACTGCTTTCGCTTTTTTTATGAGCTCAACCCCCGACATGCCGGGCAATCCGATATCGGTGAGCATCACTTCGGGCTTCGCTTTGCTAAGCAATTTCAGGGCGTCCTCTGCGGACCGGTAAGCGCCCGAAACGGTAATTCCCCCCTCACCGCTCAGCAGAAGGGTGAGATTATCAAGGAGAAGGGGGTCGTCTTCAACAATTACAAGTCTCATGGGCTCACCTTACCATAGAAGGGATTACAAAGCCATACCCGATGAGGGGTATTTTATGGGTATAGGGATTTTCAGCCTCACCAGGGTACCGCTCCCTGAGGACAGGGTCGTCAGTCTCCCCCCGACTTCCTCGGCCCGTCTCCTCATATTCGACAAACCCCTGCCGCTCCCCCTCGTTGCTTCCCATCCAATTCCGTCGTCGTGAACGGCAAGTACCAGCCCGTCACCGGCAATATCCAGCGTGACGACAACAGAGCCGGCCTTCGCATGTTTGATAATATTCGTCAGCGCTTCCTTATAGATCTTGAAAAGATTCACCCAGAGCAGGCTGCCGGGCTGCTCCTGGACATCTTCCACCAAGGCCTCAAGCGCAAAGGCTATCCCATGCGGACCAAGCATCGTGGTCCCCTGGCTTCTCATCTCCGTGGACAATGTTCGCCAGTTCAGCTCTTTCGTATCGAGGCTGTGCATGAAACTGCGGATCTCGGAGATCCCCTCACGCGAAAGTCGCGATATGGTCGACAGTGTTTTTTTTACGCTTTCGATGTCCGACGTCTTCTGCGCCAGTTCCGAGAGGATGCTGATGTTGGTCGTGATCCCCCCGATGCCGTCGTGGAGGTCCATAAGGATCTTCTCTTTTTCCATGACGTGCCGTTTTTCTTCCGTGATCCGCTCCTCATAGAGCTTGACCTTTTCTTCTTCCGTCCGTTTGCGGTCTGTGATATCAAAAAGCGTCACGATGATCGCCGGCTGTCCTTCATACTCTATGACCCCCGCGGTAAGATTTCCCCACCGCTCCTGGCCGTTTTTTATGATAATCTTGACCTCGTACTCCGATGGCAACTGTTCCCCTTGCAGGCGGCCCCGTGCCCGTTCCCGCACCAATTCGCGATAATCCGGGTGAACGACCGCCCAGAAGTCCAAGGAGAGAAACTCATCGTTCGTATAGCCGGTAATCCTACTAACGGCGGGATTCGCATAGATAAACCTTCCTCCCCGATGAATGAATATCCCCGCGGCCGTGGTTTCCGTCAGAATTCGGAATCTGGCCTCGCTCTCTTTCAGTGATTGTAAGGCCTCCTGCAGCTGCAGGTACAACTGCTCCCGCTCACCCTCCGCCTGTTTCCTCGCGGTGATGTCAATGAGCGTCCCGATGACCGCGGGTTTCCCCTCATACGTTGTGATGCCGGCGGTCATGAGCACCCAGCGGTCCTCGCCGTCTTTTCGTACGATCTTGAATTCATACTGCTGAGGCGCTTGCCCGCCGCTCAATCGTTCACGCGCTCGCGCCTTGATCATGTCCACGTAAGCGGGATGAACAAGGCCCAGGAAATTAATGGCC
>JBGPIG010000015.1:0-17212 GCA_041484745.1 Nitrospirota bacterium
CGGTGAAGGGCTTTACCACGTAATTGTTCACCCCCGCCTGGATCGCGGTGACGACCATGTGCTTTTCCGCCTCGGCGGTGACCATCAGGACCGGCAGGCCCTTGAGCGCCGGGTCTGCGCGGACGGCCTTCAGCAGCTGCAATCCGTCCATGTTCGGCATGTTCCAGTCCGACACCATGAAGCCGTAGCCGCCCAATTTCAATTTGGCGAGTGCCTGCGCGCCGTCCTCCGCCTCTTCGATGTTCTCGAAGCCGAGCTGCTTGAGCACGTTCTTCACGATCCGGCGCATGGTCGAAAAGTCATCGACCACCAGGATCTTCATTTTTAAATCAGGCATGAGAAATTCCTCCACAACCGATGTCCCGACATTATTGCATGATGTCGGCGAGTGAATCTTTCTTCCGGTACACCGTGCCCTGGAACAGGGCGATCTTGTTTCCCGCCTCGTCCCGGACCGTGATCAGATAGGTAGCGAGTTTTGGATTGATTGACACCTCTTCAGCCGCCGCGAACAGGGTCCCCGAACTGACGGCCTTGAAGTAGGAGATGCTCACGTTGATCGCCATGGCGAGTGTGCCATGGGAGTTTGACGCTACGGAAAAGACGGCGTCTGCCAACGCAAAGATAGCGCCGCCGTGGACCGTACCCGCGCTGTTCAGGTGATGGTCCTGGAGCGCCATTTTTGCCCGCGCTGCCCCTTTCGAATATTCGAGCATCTCAACGCCGAGGTGCCGCGCGAATCGATCGTTATCTGCGAACTTTTTTACCGTGTCCATGAGACAATCCTTTCCCGTCGCCGATCAGACCGCCGCCATTATAACAAAATAATCCGCTCTGTCCAAGAAATAATATGGATTTCTGTTTACAAATCCGCGCGTTCCGGTTTATAATAGCCGCGTTTCCCCAGCACATTGTGCAAGCAATCGAGCGTTTTTCCGTTATCAACAATCAGAGCGCAGAGGAGCCGCCCATGCCCTGGAATGCCGAAGAATCCCTTCCCCGCCAAGAACTTTCGAAGCTGCAGAGTCAACGCCTCCAAAAGGTGTGCGAGCGGGTCTATGCCCGCGTTCCCTTCTATAAAAAGAAGTTCGAAGAGAAGGGCCTCAAACCCGCGGACCTCAAGGACATCAAGGACATCACCAAACTCCCGTTCACGAAAAAATCAGACCTTCGGGACAACTATCCTTATGGCCTGTTTGCCGAACCGCTTGAGAATATCGTCCGCATCCACGCTTCGTCCGGCACTACCGGAAAGCCGACCGTCGTGGCCTACAACCGGAACGACATCAACCTCTGGGCGGATGTCATGGCGCGTACCTTCACCTGCGCCGGAACGACGAGCAAGGACGTGGTCCAGAACGCCTACGGCTACGGTCTGTTCACCGGCGGCCTCGGCGCGCACTACGGCGCGGAGCGCGTGGGCGCAGCGGTCATCCCGATCTCCGGCGGGAACACGCAGAAGCAGATCATGCTCCTGCAGGACTTCGGCAGTACCGTGATCTGCTCGACCCCGTCCTTCGCGCTCTACATCTACGACGTTGCCTGCGAGATGAGGATAAGCCTCGATACGATCAAGCTGCGCGTCGGCCTCTTCGGCGCCGAGCCCTGGACCGAGGAAATGCGGCACGAGGTCGAGGAGCGGTTGCGGATCAAGGCCATCGACATCTACGGTCTCTCGGAGATCATCGGCCCCGGGGTCTCCTCGGAGTGCATCGAGGCGCAGAGCGGCCTTCACGTCAACGAGGACCACTTCTACCCCGAGATCATCAACCCCGAGACGGGCGAGCAGCTCCCCTATGGGCGGGAAGGCGAGCTGGTGATCACCAGCATGTCGCGGGAAGCCATGCCGCTCATCCGCTATCGCACGGGCGACATCACGCGGCTGAATCCCGAGCCCTGCAGGTGCGGCAGAACGCTTGTCCGCATGAACCGGGTGCGCGGCCGCGCCGACGACATGCTCATCATCCGCGGTGTGAACGTGTTTCCGTCGCAGGTCGAGTCGGTCCTGCTCCGCTCCGAAGAGGTCGCCCCGCATTATTTCATCGACGTGACTCGCAAGGGCAGGCTCGATGAGATGAACGTGAACGTGGAGGTGACGCCGAAGTTCATGGAGGCAATGGCGCAGAAAGTGCTCTCCACGGACCTCAAGGCCTTCGTACAGGAAGAAGAGGAACTCATCCACTTGAAGCGCGAGATCCAGAAGAACATTAAGGACATCATCGGCGTGAACACCGAGGTGACCCTTCGGCCGCCGAATACGATCCAGCGCAGCGAAGGCAAGGCCAAGCGGGTCATTGATAATAGACCGAAGTGACAGTTTGGGAGTTCGGAGTTTGGAGTTCGGAGTGAAACGGCATAATAATAAGGAGACTTTTTGAAAAAAGCAATCCTTTCCGGCAATGAAGCGATCGCGCGGGGGTTTCTCGAGGCGGGCGGCAAGCTCGCCGCTGCCTACCCCGGCACGCCCAGCACCGAGGTGCTCGAGACCCTTTCGCGGGTCGAGGGCATTCACGCCGAATGGTCCGTGAACGAGAAAGTGGCCCTCGAGGTGGCCATCGGCGGTTCCCTGTCAGGGGTGCGCTCGCTCGCGTGCATGAAGCACGTGGGCGTGAACGTGGCCGCCGACCCGCTTATGACCGCTGCCTATACCGGCGTCAATGCCGGCCTCGTGCTCATGGCTGCCGACGACCCGGGCCTGTTCAGCTCCCAGAACGAGCAGGACACGCGCCACTACGCCCGGCTCGGCAAGGTCCCCTGCATCGAGCCGTCCGATTCGGCCGAGGCTTTGCAGTTTGTCAAGGCCGCCTTCGAAATGAGCGAGACCTTTGACACGCCGGTCATCCTGCGCACCACGACAAGGATCTCGCACTGCAAGAGCGTTGTGGAGACAGGACCGGCCGAGGCGCCGTCAGGCCGCGGGCTGGCGAAAGATTTCGCCAAGTACGTGATGCTGCCGAACAACGCCAAGAAGCGGCACGCATTTGTCGAGGACCGTCTCCTGCGGCTCAAGGAGTGGGCCGAGACCTCGGCGCTGAACCAGATCATCGACGGCGACAGGGAGACCGGTTTCATCACCTCGGGCATTTCGTTCCAGTATGTGCGCGAGGCCTTCCCGAAAGCGGCGGTGCTGAAGCTCGGCACGACGTTCCCGCTTCCGGAGAAGCTCATCAGAACATTCGCCGCTACCGTCAAACGGCTTGCAGTCGTCGAGGAGCTCGATCCGTTCCTTGAGGAACAGATCAAGGCCATGGGCGTCACCGTCCACCTGGGGAAAAATGTCCTGCCGCTCTGCGGCGAGTTCAGCCAGCGCCTGGTACGCGAGAAGATCGCCGGCAGCGCTCTCCCCCTGAAGGAACCCATAGCCGGTCTCATCATGCGGCCGCCCACGTTCTGTCCCGGCTGTTCTCACCGGGGCCTCTATACCGTGCTTGCCAAGCTCAAGCTCTATGTGTCCGGCGATATCGGGTGCTACACGCTCGGAGCGCTTCCTCCCTTCTCTGCCCTGCACACGTGCATCTGCATGGGCGCGAGCATCTCGGCGGCCCACGGCGTGGCCAAGGGCCTTGCCCTGCAGGGTACGCGGCAGAAGCCCGTGGCCGTGATCGGCGATTCCACGTTCCTCCACTCGGGCATCACCGGCCTGATCAACATGGTATACAACGGCGGTGACGCCGTCGTCATCATCATGAACAACGACACCACGGGCATGACCGGCGGCCAGGAGCACGCGGGCACCGGACGGTCTGCAAAGGGCGCCGAGGCGCCGCGTCTCGATATCGCGAAGCTCTGCCAGGCCATCGGCGCGAAGAGGGTGCGCGAGATCGATGCGTACAAGATCAAAGACCTTGAGAAGATCATGAAGGAAGAGCTCGCGGAGAAAGGGCCGTCGGTCTTGATCTCGAACCAGCCTTGCGTGCTCCGGTACCGCGTGTCGAAGAAGGCCCTCGTCGTGGAACGCGAGACCTGCAAGGGCTGCAAGCTCTGCCTCAAGGCGGGGTGCATCGCCCTCTCGTACACGCCGGAGGGGAAGACGGGATACGTCGAGATCGACCCGCTCCTGTGCAACGGCTGCGGAGTCTGCGATCAGCTCTGTACCACGGGGTGCATGAAGACGACGTAGGACTTTTCACCGCAGAGACGCGGAGGCACGGAGAAAAGCGGGACTGCGGAGAAGATTGCATAAAAACAAAGCTGCGCATCTTAAGTTATACGCTTTATTTTCCGACTTGATATTGTGCGTCTGGAATAAAATGTTTTCTCAGCGTCTCCGCGTCTCTGCGGTGAATTTATTCATGAGGGGTTATCGTGAACGTTTATAATATTCTGATCAGCGGTGTGGGCGGCCAGGGTGTGCTTCTGACGAGCAAAGTCATCGCAGAGGCCGCGCTCCTGCAGGGTCTCGATGTAAAGCAGAGCGAGGTGCACGGCATGGCGCAGCGGGGCGGGAGCGTTCTTTCGCAGGTGCGCTTCGGGGACAAGGTCTTTTCGCCGATCGTGACCGAAGGGGAGGCTGACATGCTGATCGGGTTCGAACCGCTCGAAACCGCGCGGTATCTTCATTTCCTGAAGGACGATTGTGTCGTCATTTACAATACCCGTCCCATCGGCACCATCGGGGTCTCGATCGCGGCAGAAAAATACCCTGAGGGCATCAATGACGCCATCAAGGCCCGGGTCAAGACCGTCATGCCGTTCGACGGTACGCAACTCGCGGTTACCGCCGGCGACAAGCGAACGCTGAACCTCGTGCTGCTTGGCGCGGCGCTTAAATTCCTCCCGCTCAAGGAGTCGTTCATTCTTGACGCGATCAAAAACACGGTCCCGAAAAAAGTGCTCGAGATCAACCAGAAGGCCTTCGCCGCGGGTAGGGCGCAGGGGAATAAGTAATATCGTTGTGTTACCCTGATTGATGGATAAGAGCTATAGGAACTGACCTCGCCCGGGAACTTCACGACGCCTACGCTGCGCCGACGGACAGGTGCTAATCCTCTTTCAGCCCCAGCAGCTTCGCCGCGTTCTTATATACCATCTTTTCTTTTCGCTCGTCCGATATCTTCAGCCGCAGCGTCCGCTCCAGCATTTCCTTCTGGTCCGTCCAGGGGCTGTCGCTCCCGAACAGGATTCGGTCCTCATCGAAATGCGATATGGCCTTGATAAACTGATCGTCGTCCATTTCGCTCATGGTCAGCGAGGTTTCGGTGTAAACGTTCTTGCAGGAGCTGAGACAGCTGATCCGGTCCCACTGTTTCCAGCCGCCCACATGGGTGCATACAATGGTGAGGTCCTTGAACCAGTCGGCCACTTTTTGAATGCGCTCAACGTCAGCCTGCCTATTGCCCGGGAAGGCCATGTCGTATCCGCTGTGGAACATGACATAGAACCCGAAGCTGGCCATCAACTCGTAGAATCCATACAAATATTTGTCGTCGATGTTGAAGTTCTGGTACATGGGATGCAGCTTTACTCCCCGGAGACCGATGCGGTGCGCCTGACCGAACATGTCCTCCACTTCCTCCGTGTCGTTCGACGGATGGAAGGAGATCAGCGGATGAATGGCATCACTCCTGATCTGTTTGCAGAATTCGAGGATGGGATACATCTGCGCAGGCTTGGTGGCAATGTTCGCCACCAGGCTCGCGGAAATGTTCGCCCGCGTCATGGAGTCGAGCAGGCCCCGCAGGGTTCCGTCCGTCCGGGGCCGGTAGTCGCCGGAGTCGGCGGCCAGGCCGTCCATTGCCTGCTTGGCGATCTTGTCCGGGAAGATATGGGTGTGAAAGTCGATATATTTCATAATAAGTCTAAATAAAACCTTTCCACCACGAAGGCTCGAAGACACGAAGAAAGCATGGGCATTTCTTAGTGCCTTGGTGACTTTGTGGTAAAGTCAGAGAATCAGAATTTTCTATTATCAATGACCCTTATCGCTTTTCCTTCAAACCGCTCCAGTTTTTTCTTCTCCACGAGTTTCACCTCGACCGAAATGCCGAGCTCCGAAGCGAGCCGCTTCTTGATGGTCTCTTTGAGTTCGTTCTGCTTTTTCATTTCATCGAAGAACAGGGACTCTGAAACTTCGACGTTGACGGTCGTTTCGTCCAGCGCCCCTTTGCGGTCGATGACGATCTGGTAATGGGGGGCAACGCCTTCGATCTCGAACAGCACGGTCTCGATCTGCTGCGGAAAGACATTCACACCGCGGATGATCAGCATGTCGTCGGTCCTGCCGAGCACGCGGACCATCCTGGTCATGGTCCGGCCGCAGGGGCAGTGCCCGGGGAGCAGCCGCGTGAGGTCCCTCGTGCGATACCGGATCACGGGGAAGGCCTCTTTCGTAAGAGTCGTAATGACCAGTTCGCCGATCTCGCCGGGCTTGACCGGTTCGAGCGTCTCGGGGTCTATCATCTCGATCAGGAAATGGTCCTCATTGAGGTGGAGCCCGTTTCGCTCGAGACACTCGCCGGCAACGCCCGGTCCCATGACCTCCGAGAGGCCGTAGTTGTCCGTTGCGATGATCTTGAGCTTGCTTTCGAGCTCCTTGCGCATGGCGTCGGACCAGGGTTCGGCCCCAAAGAGGCCGTATTTCAGCGAAAGCGCGTTGGGGTTGACGCCCATCTCCATCATGGTGTCGGCGATCAGCATGGCGTAGCTCGGCGTGCTGACGAGGGCCGTGGTCTTGAAGTCCTGCATGATCTTGATCTGCCGTTTCGTGTTGCCGCTCGAGAGAGGAATGACCGACGCGCCAAGCCGTTCCGCGCCGTAGTGAAGGCCAAAGGCGCCGGTGAACAGGCCATAGTTGAAGGAAATTTGCATGACATCGTCCTTGGTGATGCCGCCGGCCGCGAGGACCCGCGCCACGAGGTTCGACCAGGTCTTGATGTCGTTGCGGGAGTAGCCTACGACCGTGGACGCGCCGGTTGTTCCCGAAGAGGCATGGACCCGGACGACCTCTCTCAGCGGTACGGCAAAAAGGCCGTACGGATAGTTTTCCCGGAGATCGTTCTTGGTCGTGAACGGGAGCTTTCGCAGGTCATCGAGGGTGCGCAGGTCGTCGGGATTAAAATTGATCTCGTCGAACTTCTTCCGGTAAAAGGGGACGTTCCGGTAAACCCTGTTCAGCGTGGATTCAAGCCGTTCGAGCTGAAGCTCAGCCAGCTCTTCACGGTCCATGCATTCGCTTTCAGGCTGCCAGTACATGATTCACCTCCGGTGTTTGAAAAAGTCGATGGATGACAGACGAGGGAGGATAGACGAAATAAGGCTTGCAGCAACTGTCGTCCATCGTCCGTCGCCTCGCGTCATTCGTTGATGTCCCGTCCCAGATATGCCCTCTGCACATCGCGGTTTGCCAGGAGGTCTTCCGCCGCTCCCTCCAGAATGATCCTGCCGGTCTCAAGCACGTACCCGCGGTCGGCTATCTTGAGCGCGCTCCGCGCGTTCTGCTCCACAAGCAGCACCGTGCTTCCCTCATCACGTATTTTGACGATGATGTGGAATATCTCTTTCACCATGAGCGGCGCCAGGCCCATGGACGGCTCGTCCAGCATGATGAGGGACGGCCTGGCCATGAGCGCCCTGCCCATGGCGAGCATTTGTTGTTCGCCGCCCGAAAGCGTGCCCGCGAGCTGGCGCTCGCGCTGCCTGAGTACGGGAAAGAGGGTGTAGACGCGCTCGAGATCGCGCTCCACGTCCTGTTTGTTTCCGCGCTTTAACTGCACGTACGCGCCGAGCAGGAGGTTCTCCGTCACCGGCATGGCGGGGAACACCTGCCTGCCCTCGGGCACGAGCGAGCAGCCGCTTGAGACGATCCGTTCCACGGGGACCTGGCGGAGATCGCGGCCGTTAAAAACGATCTCGCCTGCCTGCGCCCTGAGCAGGCCCGTGATGGTCTTGAGGAGCGTGGTCTTTCCCGCGCCGTTCGCGCCTATGATGGTGACTATTTCGCGGGGCCTGATATGCAGCGATACGCGTCTCAGCACGTTCAGACTCCCGTAGCCGGCGTCGAGATTCCGTATCTTAAGCATCGTCTTCACCCAGGTAAACCCGGATGACCTCCGGATTGGTCTGGACCGCGCGCGGCACGTCATCAGCGATCTTTTCGCCGTAGCTGAGAACGACGATTTCGTCGGAGATGTTCATAACCAGGGACATGTCATGTTCCACGATCAAAACGGTGATGCCGAGGTCACGGATCCTGACGATGAGCTTGGCCACATCCGCGGTCTCGCGCATGTTGAGTCCGGCAGCGGGCTCATCAAGCAGCAGCATGGTGGGACCGCTCGCCAGCGCGCGGGCGAGCTCCACCGTGCGCTGCTGCCCGTACGAAAGGCTCATCGCATCGGCAGAGGCCAGGCTTGCGATGCCGAGGAACTCAAGGACCTCGAAAGCCTTGTCGCGGACCGCCCGCTCCTCGCGCCAGGTCCAGGGAAGGTTCAGCATGCCTGCAATGAATCCCGCCCTGCTTCTCACGTGGCGGCCGACCATGACGTTTTCGAGCGTCGTCATGTGCGCGAACAGCCTGATATGCTGGAACGTCCGCAAGAGGCCCTGTTCCGCGATCCGATAGGGGCTTCTCTCGTGTATCGCAGCGTCTTTATAGAGGATGGTCCCGGAGTCGGGAGACAGAAAACCGGACACCAGGTCGAAGAGGGTCGTCTTTCCGGCCCCATTCGGCCCGATCACCGCCTTGATCGTGCCCCGCTCCACGGCAAAGCTCACGTCCCTGACTGCCTGAAGCCCGCCGAACCGCTTGCTGATATTTTTTAATTCAAGAAGGGACATAATGTGCACCAAGCACCAAGATCCAAATAACAAATCTCAAATAAATTCCAACTCCCAACAAAACAAATTCGAAACAGTTTCGGTCATTGAGTTTTGGAATTTGATAGTTATTTGATATTTGTTGCTTGGAATTTGTTGTTTATCTTCCCCACCAGCTTCCGTATATCCGCTCCGATGATGCCGTCAGGCGAGAAAAGCATGATGACAATCAGGATACCCCCGAACACGGCGTCATCGTACGACCCGAAGTAGCCGCGGAGCGAGAAAAAGTTCAGGACCACGCTCATGATCAGCGTGCCCCAGATGCTCGCCATGCCCCCGACCGCGACGATGGCGACATAACGGACGGACTTCATGATCGACGCCTCGGACGGGCCGATGCCGCCGTTGAAGTGGGTGAGGAACACTCCTGCGATCGAGGCGAGTACGGCGCTCAGCATGAACGTGTACAGCTTATAACGGGCCGTGTCCACACCCATCGCGTTCGCCGCATCCTCGGCGCCGTGGATCGCACGGAGCGCCCGCCCGACGCGCGAGTTGATAAGATTCACGAGCAGCGCCATGGCCGCGGTGACCAATAGCCAGGCAAAATAATAGTTGAGCACCCGCAGCGAGGCATTGCCGCTCACGCCGAGGCCCGACCACAAGGGGAACGGCGGCACGCTCGAGATGCCGTCAGCGGCGCCGAAGCGCTGGGTGCCGAGAACGATGCTGAAGATGATGGTGCCGAACCCGAGGGTCGCCATGGCGAGGTAATGTCCCTTAAGCCTGAGGACCGGGATGCCGATGGCATAGGCGATAGCGAGCGCGAGCAGTACGGCCGCGACGCACGCGGCCCAGGGGTGGACGCTCAGGACCCGGCCCCCGTAGAGGTCCTGACGGCCCGTCAGAACGTGAATTTTCGCAAGCAGTGCGACGAAGATGGTGTTCTGAAAAGGGGCCAGATCGAGCGTGGTGAGCACCGCCGAGGTGTACCCGCCGATGGCGAAGAAACCGGCGTGGCCCAGCGATATCTGGCCCGCGAAGCCCATTAAGAGACAAAGACCGATAACGATGAGCGAATAGTACGCCGTCATCGTGAACTGGGTCAGATAAAATTGTTTCCCGGTCGCCAGCGTCATCAGGTGGACCGCCGTGACCGCGCCGAGGAGGGCCAGAATGGGAGTAAATCGGGAACTCTTCATCAGAAATCTTTTAACCTCATGGCTTCTTTATTTCCGAACAGGCCGCTCGGCCTGATGAACAGCATGGCGAGCAAAATGGATATGGAGATCGCATCCTTATACGCCGTCGGCAGGACCCAGATGCTGAAGGACTCGAGAATGCCGAGAATGAACCCCGCGGCCACGGCCGCCATGCTGTTGCCGAGCCCGCCGAGGATGGCCACGGTGAAGCCCTTGATCGCGAGGCCCGAGCCGATGTTGTATTGCGTGTACGTGATGGGCGAAACCACGCAACCGGCCAGCGCGCCGATGCCCGCCGAGAGCACGAAGGAAAGCGTGATCATGTTCTTCGTCGGAATGCCGCAGAGCGCGGCCGCCTCGCGGTTCGCGGCGCAGGCGCGCATCTCCCGGCCGAGCATGGTGTATTTGAAGAAAAGATTCAGGAAAAGGACGATGATGGAGCAGACGCCGATGCTCCAGAGGACCTGCGGCGAGACGCGGACGCCGCCGAACGACAGGGCCGAGATCTCATTGCCGGTGAAGTAGGGCAGGGACCGTACGCCTTCCCCCCAGACCATGAGCGCCGCTTCCCTGGTCAGGATGGAAATTCCGATGGTGATGATGATCATCCTGAGCACCGAGGGTTTCACGAGCCATCGAATGAAGGTCATCTCGATCAGGCCGCCGATGATCATGGTGATCAGCACCGCGCCGAGTATCGCGAGGGGCAGGGGGAGAAAGCCGTGCAAGGTCACGGCGGTCATGCCGCCGAGCATCACGAACTCTCCCTGGGCGAAATTGATGATCCCCGTGGTATTGTAGATGATATTGAACCCGATGCCGACGATCGCGTAGATGGTGCCATACGTGAGGCCGGCAACGAGATATTGGAAAAAAAGCTCGATCAAGACAAAACCCCAAAAAACAAACGAGGAACGATGGACGAGAGACGCCAACAACAAATCCCCGGGGTCACGTTCGTCCCTCGTCCCTCATTCCTCGCTGTTTTGCGAAATAGTTATTTCTCCAGAACTGTGAACTTGCCGTCCTTCACGGTCAGCATTTCAAACGCATTGAGGTCCAGTCCGTTGTGATCCGTGGGCGAGAAGTTGAAAATTCCCGCCGTGCCGACCACACCCTTCATGTTTTCGATTGTGGTTCTGACTTTTTCCTTGTCAGCGCCCGCGCCTGCCGCCTTGAGAGCCTGCTCAAGAATCTTCATCGCGTCGTACGCATGGCCGCCAAAGGTGCTCACGTCTTCCTTGTACTTTGCCTCGTATTCTTTTTTGTACGAAATGAGCACGGATTTCTGGGGATTCTTGTCGGAAAGCGAGTCGGCAACGAGAAGCCTGCCGGCTGGGAAGATCACGCCCTCGGCCGCCACGCCCGCAGTTTTTACATAGTTGATATTACCGAACCCGTGGCTCTGAAAGACCGGGATATTCGAACAGACCTGTCGTGCATTCTTGAGGCAGATGGACTGAGCCGGCTCGATGGACCAGTTGATAATGCCCTGGACTTTGGCGGCGTTAATTTTGGTCACTTCCGCCGTCAGGTCCGTGGCGGCTTTGTCGTAGACTTCGCTGATCGCAACGGTGATGCCGTTCTCCGGCGCAAGCTTCTCGATCTGTTCCTTACCGGCCTTGCCGAACCCGGTGTTGGAGGACAGGACGCCGATCTTCGTGATGCCCATCTTCTTCATCTGCTGAAAGATCTTGATCACCGCGTGCTTGTCCATCTGAGGGGTTTTGAATACATATTTTGCAACGGGATTCACGATCACTTCCGCGGCCGCGCAGGAAAGGAGAATGGTCTTTCCCTCCTCCGCGATGTTCTTGATCGCCATGGTCTCACCGCTGGTGGAAGGCCCGATGATCGCGAAGACCTTCTCTTCTTCGATCAGCTGTTTGGCGAATGAGATGGCCTTCTCCGGGCTGGCGCCGGAATCCTTGATGATCAACTCTATCTTGGTGCCGCTGATGCCGCCTTTAGCATTGATGTCCTCGACGAGCATCTCAAGGGTCTTTGCCTCGGGAGCGCCGAGGAACGATGCCGGACCGGTCACGGCCAGAATGGCCCCAATCTTGATCGTGTTCCCCGCCAGGACGGGCGTGCTGAACACAGCAATGATGCAAGCAATGACTACCACAACCCGTAACATCCTCATCTTCACAGTTCCTCCTTAAGAAATAGTATCCTGCCTCTCCGACAGGGGATGACCCTATAGCTTCTGCATTTCCTCGCCCTTCAGAATTCTGATCCCGGCCTTCTGGAGCGTATCGATGGCGTTATCGATCTCATCGAACCGGAAGATCAGGACCGCGTTTCCTTCCTTTTTCTGGACAAAAGCGTACATGTACTCGACATTGACGCTTTTGCCCTGGAGCGCGCTCAGGATGCCTGCGAGGCCGCCGGGCCGATCAGGAACTTCCACCGCGATGACCTCATTCTTCCCCACGGTGAATCCACGGTCCTTCAGGATTTTTTGCGTATGTTCCGTATCGTTGACAATGAGGCGGAGGATCCCGAAATCGGCGGAGTCGGCCAGGGAGAGGGCGCGGATGTTGATCCCGTTTCCCGCAAGGATTTCGGCTACTTCGGCGAGGCGACCTGATTTGTTCTCAAGAAATATGGATATCTGTTCAACCTTCACCGCTTCCTCCTCCCCGGGTCATGCAGACGAGCATTCCCTGCCCGCCAGGGCAAGCCGCCGATTCTTTCGGAGGCGCGCATCATTTCTTGGAGATGCCGGTACAGTGCCGATATCCAGGAGCGAAAAAACACTCACCTCTGACGGTGGTTGCCAAGTGCATTCTCTTCCAGGGAAAAACAGCCTAATAATATGTCGAGTTCCAGGTCTTTGTCAAGGTAAAGCTGCGAAAAAAGTAATCAGGGACGTATGGCAACGAGCGAATTTTTTGGTTCATTCGTAAATAAGTTGAAAATAAACTACAAACGTCTGTCTCGCGCAACGTCGCAGAGTACGCAGAGAAAAACAGCAGCAGATGCTTAATGAATGCTTTAATGTCGGGATAGACGGCTTTAGATCAAGGCCTTGTAATGTGATTTTATCCTTTTTTTGCGCCTCTGCGTCTCTGCGCGAAAACGGATTTGTGTTCAGGTAAGATGATTTCCTTGTTAAAGCTTAGTGATAACTAATTTTCAACTGAAATACGAAAGAGTCAATTTTTTGTTTTGATCCGGATCACTGCGCGTGCGGGCGCATAGTCGCGCCATGCTCCGGGAAGTCCCCCCTGCCTGCGGACGAAGCCGCTCGATGCTGCTCGAATCCGTGTTATACTTAAAGAAATGTATTCGGACACTACTTTCAGATACTAATGTATTACATGCATAGTATTCATGTATGCGGCAAGGGGTGACCATGAAAGTCCTGCTCATCTATCCGAAATATCCCGCCACTTTCTGGAGCTTTACGTACGCGCTCAAGTTCATTTCCAAGAAGGCGAGCCTGCCGCCGCTCGGACTTCTGACCATCGCAGCAATGCTGCCTGCCGATTGGCAGGTGCGTCTCATTGATAAGAATGTGAGGTCGCTGTCCGATGCCGACCTTCGCTGGGCCGATTATGTATTTCTGAGCGCCATGTCTATCCAGCGGGCATCGGCCGAGTCCGTCATCAGCCGATGCAAGGCGCTCGGCGTCCGGGTGATCGCAGGCGGGCCCCTTTTCACCGCCTGCCACGAGGAGTTCGCAGAGGTCGACCATCTCGTGCTGAATGAGGCTGAGATAACGCTTCCCCTGTTCCTGGCGGACCTCGGGAACGGGAAGGCAAGGCATGTGTACACGTCTTCCCAATGGGCCGAGCTCTCCACCACACCGGTACCGAAGTTCGGCCTCCTGGACATGAAAAAGTATGCTTCCATGAACATCCAGTATTCCCGGGGCTGCCCCTTCGACTGCGACTTCTGCAACATCACCGTGCTGTACGGCCGCGTGCCGCGGACAAAGAATGCGGACCAGGTCGTCGCCGAGCTCGATGCGCTCTACAGCCGGGGATGGAGGGGCAGCGTGTTCATTGTGGACGACAACTTCATCGGGAACAATGGCAAGCTCAAGAAGGAGATCCTTCCGACCATCATCGCGTGGATGGAAGAGCACAAGCATCCTTTCCACCTGTACACCGAGGTGTCCATCAACCTTGCGGACGACGAGGAACTGATGCGCCTTATGGTCAGGGCGGGCTTCGACCAGGTCTTCGTAGGCATTGAGTCTCCGAACGAGGAGAGCCTCGCCGAATGCGGCAAACTCCAGAACCGGAACCGGGATTTGATCGCGAGTGTGAGGAAGATCCAGCAGGCGGGCTTCGAGGTCCAGGCCGGATTCATTGTGGGGTTCGACAAGGACCCGGCCTCGATCTTCGAGCGCTTGATAGAGTTCATTCAGGAGAGTGGGATCGCGACCGCCATGGTCGGGCTTTTGAACGCGCCGCAGGGCACGAAGCTCTACCACCGCATGAAGCGGGAGGGCAGACTCGTGAAGGCCCTGACCGGCGACAACACGGACTTCTCGATCAACTTTATCCCTAAGATGAGCGCCGAGGCCCTGCTCTCCGGCTACCGGGCGCTGCTGCACACGATCTATTCGCCGAAGCATTACTATGCGCGGGTGAAGACCTTCCTGGAAGAGTACCGTCCCGGAACAAGGCGGCGGCATCGCATCCCCTTCAATTATGTGATGGCCGGGTTTAAGTCCGTGATACGCCTCGGCATCATCGGCGCCGAGCGGTACCAGTATTGGAAGCTGTTTTTCTGGTCCCTTTTCAGGCGGCCGCGGCTCTTTCCCCTTGCTATTACCCTGGCGATCTACGGGTTCCATTTCCGCAAGGTCTTCAAGAGGCACGAGAAGGCGCTCCGAGCGGAGCTTTCGCAGTAGCAGAAAAAATTCGATTTGTAAAAAAGTTAAAGCCCGGGGATAACCACGGAGACGCGGAGGCACGGAGAAAGGCAAAAGGACAAAGAGAAGCTTAATAACACGTTAATTCTTTTTAAAATATCGGGAAGGATCAGAGTATAAAAACTCTGCTGAAACTCTAGGTCAGTCCTCTGTGTCTCAGTGCCTCTGTGGTAAAAAAGAACAAAAATCCTATCGTCCCGCCTGGCCCATGCTCAATACCTGTCCGATAGCGGGGATAAAGTCCTTTTTCCTCGACATCACGCGCGGTACGATGCAGGTGTCGTTTACCACCGTTACATTAAAGGCTTTTTCCACAATCCACGTCTCGCCCTTGAGCAGGATCCGCTCATGACCCTTGCCAAGCGGGTTCGTTACGAGCAGGGCGGTGAGGTCGTAGTTGTTGGCCTTGCGAATTCGCCCCAGTTCGGCGAGCAGCTCTTGTTCCCGCGCATCTATCTCGGCGCAGTCCAACGACATCATCTGGCTGATCCCGAGTTTCTTACCGCCGATCAGGAACTCCTTGAAGTCGGCGGCAATGAGCTCCGCAGCGCTCCGGTCCTCGATGTTGATGCTGGCATGGAGCAGCTCCTTGCCGTAGGTTGTGATGTTCACGCCGGCAATCCCCGCCAGCTGGTTCGCGATGATGTGGTCCCGCTCAGTCGTGGTCGAGAGCGTCAAAAGCAGCGTGTCGGAGAGGACGCCGGAGAGGAGTATGCCGGCAATCTCTTTGGGTACGTGGATCTGGTGCAGGAACATGGAGCCTGCGACCACGGTACAGGTGCTGCCCACAGGATCGTTATACACGTAGATCGGCGCGGTCGTCGAGATATCACCGACGCGGTGGTGGTCGATGATCTCGAGGATCTCGGCCTCCTCGATCCCGTCAACGGCCTGGGACAGCTCATTATGGTCGACGAGGATGGCCATTTTGCGAATGGGCTTGAGGAGGTCGGTCCGGGTGATGAAACCGATGAGCCGGTTGTCGCTGTCCACCACCACGACTGAGCGGTAATCCGACTCAACAATTTTTGCGCGCACATCCGCAATGGGTGTGTAGAGCCCGACGGTGGGGCAGGTGGTTGTCATGATCGAGGACACCGGTTCCGACATGGTCATGAGCTGCACCGTGGCAAAAGCCGATTGGGGAGACGAGAGGAGGAGCGCGCCTTTCTCGCCGGCTGCGGCGATGACGTCGCTCGCCAGGGGTGCGTTGTCGGTCACGATGACGGCCGAACAACCCATCCGGATGAGTTCGAGCTGAATGTCATTCTGGTCTCCCACAACCACGACATCGCCGGGCCGCACCCGGTTCAGCATGGTCCCGCGCTGCATGGCCGCGATGAACACCCGGCCGGTGAGTACCGTCACCTGCTTCGTGTTGCTGATAACACGGCCTTCAAGGGTCTTAAGCAGGATGTCGAGCTCGATAGGGGCCTTGGCTAGGTCCGTGAAACCCACGCTGTCCATGTAATGCCGGGCAATGTCCTTCAGGCCTACAATGCCGGCAAGCCGGCTGGTCTCGTCCACCACGGGGAGCGCGCGTACACCCTGGTCCCGCATGAGGAGCGCCAGGACCTGGATGGAGTCACGTACATTGATGGCGATCGGCCGTTTGAGGTCGAGGTCGCTTACCGTTGCGACCAGGCTTTCTATCTCCGCCGAGGGCGGCACCCCGAACTTTTCGAGCACGAACGCGGTCTCGTGATTCAGTTTCCCGGCGCGCACCGGGGTGAACACATCGCGCTTGTCAGTAACATTCTTGAAGTAGGCGTAAGCAATGGCTGAGCATACGGAATCCGTATCAGGCGTGGTATGGCCAACGACAAAAACATTTTTAATCCGTTCGGGGGTCACGATGTATCTCTCCATTCCGCTGCACTGTCATCATTATAACCGTAGCCGGGTATCGGTTGTCAAGCGGATAATCGGCCGGGCCGCATTGAACGCTGCGTAAAATCAGTGTTTTTTACCCTTGACACCCGCTTATGTTTTGGATATAGTGTTCAGGCTGTAAGTGCCTGGGGGATCGTCCAGTGGTAGGACGACAGGCTCTGAACCTGTTTACGGGGGTTCGAATCCTCCTCCCCCAACCATTGTTAGTTCGGAGTTCGGAGTTATTAGTTCGGAGCTTTTTGCCTTTGTAGCAGTTTACACTCCCAACTCCAAACTCACTACTCCTCACGCCTCATGTGTTTATCGCACGGTCCCATCGTCTAGCGGCCTAGGACGCTGGCCTCTCACGCCGGAGACACGGGTTCGATCCCCGTTGGGACCACCAATTCACTGTTTTACCTTCAGCTTTCAACCGTCTCCCTTTTAAAATCCCCCTCGATCCTCTTGCCTTTTTCCTCGAATTGTCTTA
>JBGPIG010000016.1:0-16786 GCA_041484745.1 Nitrospirota bacterium
AAGGAAGAGCATATTCTCTTCCCCATGGCACTCGAGATCCTGAGCGAGGAGGACTGGGCAAAGGCGAGGAAGGGGGAGGAGGAGGTGGGCTACGCCTGGATCAAGCCCGAGACGCAGTGGAAGCCGGCGCCGGAGTCGTTTCAGCAGTCGCTCCTGGCTGATAAGGTGGGCAGCCTGAACCTCGACACCGGCCAGCTTACGGCTGAGCAGGTGAACCTGATGCTGACGCATCTGCCGATCGACATCTCATTCGTGAACGAGAATGACGAGGTCGCCTACTACTCGGCATCTCCTGAGCGGATATTTCCGCGCAGCCCCGGCGTGATTGGGAGGAAGGTGCAGAACTGCCATCCGCCCAAGAGCATGGGCACGGTGCAGAAGATCCTGGACGAGTTCCGCTCGGGCAAAAAAGATGTCGCCGACTTCTGGATCCAGATGAAGGGCAGGTTCCTCCTCATCAAATATTTCGCCGTGCGCGATGCCGAGGGCAAATACAAAGGAACGCTTGAAGTAAGCCAGGATGTTACGGACATCAAGAAGCTGGAAGGACAAAAGAGACTGCTCGACTGGGAGTAGGCCCGATTAGCCTACACGGTGAAGGTCCGCCTGAGGCGCGCCGGACAACACGGGGATGGCGGGTCCGGTTTCAATGGTTTTTATATTGATCTTTCCAACGGATGAAGCCGGCCAGCGTCTGGCCGTCCGCGATGTGACCAAATATGATTTTTGCCTTCTCAAACAACGGCCTTGCTTCTTCCACGTGGATCTTACTGTCCTTAAACGTTGCCCCTTCAAAAACGTTTACCACCCGGTAGGCGTCAACGTCCAGCACCATTTCCACGATGCCATACCCTTTGGGGTGACTGGAAAGCATCGTGAGCAAGTCGGGCTTTATTTTGACGGACTGGACCTCTCCGATCTGGGCAAAGACATTTTTCAGCCCATCCTCGGTGATATCGGGGGGTAAGTTCTCCACATAGATTTTATTCGCCATTTTTCTTGCCTTTCCGCGCGCTATTCTGAGACAACCCGTTAAAGCGTTTCCCCTTCGTTCTCGTTGATCGCACATGCTGCGGACTCAGGAGAGCGGTTCACTATCAACTATAGCAGAATCTAACGAAATTGTGGAAAATGCTTTGCAGTGTAAATGGGTCTGTCGCGTCATGGCGCTTGCCGTATTTTGGCTTGTCTCTTCCCCGCTAATACGCTATGATACCTGTCATGAAAATCTGCCACGCCTGCAAACGCGAGCTGGTACTGTCGAAAAGCGCCGGACGGAGGGATGAGTGCCCCTTCTGCAGTGTTGATCTGCGCTGCTGTCTCAACTGCGCGTTTTACGATTCCTCGGCTTCGAAGCAGTGCAGGGAACCGGCGGCGGACCTGGTGCGTCAGAAGGATAAGGCTAATTTTTGCGATTATTTTGTGTTTGCGGAATCCCGTGGCGCCGGCGCGCCGGCCGCATCAGCCGAACAGACGCGCAAGGCGATTGATGAGCTCTTTAACAAATAGGTTTCCCGCTATCCGCCCATGATAACGACTGACAAAAAAACGATACTGGGGCTCACGGTAGTCTGTGCTGTTGTCGCCGGGGTCCTCTACCTGCTCTTTCCCCTCGGATGGATCAGATACTTCACCGACAAAAGCCTGCTTATCCATTTTATCACCGAGCACCACGCGTACGCGGCCTTCATCTTTATAGGGCTTCAGGCCCTGCAGGTTGTTGCGGCTCCCGTACCCGGCGAAGTGACCGGCTTTGTGGGCGGGATGCTTTTCGGCATGACCAGCGGCGTACTGTACTCCACGATCGGCCTGACACTCGGCTCATGGCTGGCCTTTGTTCTGGCGCGGCTTGCCGGCCGGCCGCTCGTCGAACGCATCGTAAACCCCGAAACGATCAAGCGCTACGATTATGTGATGAAACACAAGGGCCTGTTCCTTGCGTTTCTCATGTTTCTTATCCCCGGGTTCCCCAAGGACATCCTCTGCTATCTGCTCGGTTTGGGGCACATGGGGCAGCGGAATTTTCTCCTCGTGTCCACGACCGGCAGGCTGCTCGGGACCGTGCTTCTGACCGTGGAGGGTTCGTTTTTCCGCGATAAGCGGTACGTGGCGTTCTTCACGATCCTGGGGTTCAGCATCGCGGCGATCCTGCTCGTGATGATCTACCGCGGGAACATCGAACGGTGGTTCCGCAGGCTGCGGGCCGCCCATCTGCTCAAACACCGCGCTGACCGAGCCCGTCCGAAGAAAGACGCGTAAAATAACATCAGATGCCTTTCCGGGTCTTGTCCCTCCGGTCCCGGTGGACGCCGCTGATGCGGTCCTTGTACCGCTTGTTGATGATCGCGCAGACCTCCTCGGGTTCATCCACGATCTGCATAAGGTCGATGTCCTCGGAGCTGATGTTGCCGTGCGCGAGAACGGTCTTCCTGAGCCAGTCGATCATGCCCTGCCAGTAGTCCCTGCCCACAAGCACCACGGGGAAGCCCCGGATCTTTTTGGTCTGGATCAGCGTGAGCGCTTCGAACAGCTCGTCCACCGTGCCGAACCCGCCCGGGAAGATCACGTACGCGATGGCATACTTCACGAACATGAGCTTCCGTACGAAGAAGTAGCGGAACTCCACCCGCACATCCTGAAACTCGTTTGAAGTCTGCTCCATGGGAAGCTCGATGTTCAGGCCTACCGATGTGCCGTTCGCGTTCTGCGCGCCTTTGTTCGCGGCCTCCATGATGCCGGGTCCTCCGCCCGAGATCACGGCAAAGCCGTCCTTGGCCAGGCTTTCGGTCACCTTGAGGCATTTGTTGTAGTAGGGCGAACCCGGCTGGAGCCGGGCGCTCCCGAAGATGGTCACCGCGGGGCCGATATTGTTCAGCTTCTCGAAGCCTTCCACCAGTTCCGCCATGATCCTGAATACACGCCACGTATCAGATTTTGCCAGGTCTTCCATGCTTGCTTTCTCCTTTGTAGTAACTAAAAAATAAAATACTTCTCATAACTAACGGAAAGAAATTCTCCCGCAAAGACACAAAGCTCGCCAAGAGAGGCCATCAATTGGTTTTAATGCGGGGATGAAAGCATTTCTTTGCGTCCTTTGCGGTTTTGCGAGAGACGCCTTTTGCTTCGCTATTTTGTTTCCGGTTTGTCCGGGTTAGGTTGTATGTAAATTCATCGCCCCGCAAACTCCTCGCGGTAAATCCGAATAAAGGCAATAAGCAGCGTCACGACCAAGGGGCCGAAAAAAATGCCTAAAAATCCGTAGGCCTTCAACCCGCCAAGGATTCCGAGAAAAAGAAAAAGAGTAGGGAGCTTTGCCTTTCTTCCGATGAGCACGGGTTTGAGAAAATTATCCGGCAGGGTCACCAGGACCAACCCCCAGACCCCGAGGAACACCCCGGAAAGTGTTGAGCCGGTCAGGGAGAGGTAGACTGCGCCGGGGATCCAGACAAGCGCGGCCCCTCCGATAGGGAGGAGCGCCAGAATGGCCGCGATGAATCCCCAGAAGACGGGAAGGGGGACGCCAAAGAGCAGAAATCCGATGCCCGTCATAACGCCCTGGATGAGCGCGATAAGAAAAACGCCGTTGATGACGGCGACGAAGGTGTTGTGGAATTCCCGGGTGATGGACTGTCTCTGCGCATCGGTAAAGGGCAGGATTTCCATCACCGAGCGGTAGTAGGTTTCTCCATTCCTGAAAAAGAAAAAAAGACACAGCAGCATGATCAGAAGATTGACCAGGAGCACGAACGTATTGATGACTGCACCCCCGAGCTGTGAAGCCATGCTCGAGGACAATTCGCCCAGGCCTTTCATGAGGAATCCCTTCACATCAATGCCCGCCAGGATCGGAAGAGAAGAAACTTTCTCGAGCAGCGGGCTTGCAAATCCGCTCCATGTCTCGGTCATCCGGCCGGACTGCACGAGCGCCGAGGCCCGCTGGTACAGGTCCATGGCCTGTGCGGCAAGCACGCCGAGCAGCATGATCGCGGGGCCGATGACGAGGAGCAAGAGAGCGAGGGTCATGATGCCGGCGGCAAGTCCGGCCCTGCCCCTGACCAGGGAAAGTACTCTGGCATATGCCGGGCGCAGGGCCAGGGTAAGGATGGCGGCCCAAAGAAGCGCGGAAGAAAAAGGAGCGAGGATGGTTGCCATCTGGTACAGCAGGAAGAGAAAGATCGTGAAGAAAACAACCGCGAAGATATGGGAGCGGGTGATGAAGGGCGATATCTGATTCCTATCCAATCGTTTTCCCCCGGTCCTGCCGCGGGTGTTTCGTCATTTGAGCGGCGAGCTTCACGGCGGCGAGCAGGCTGGCGGGGTCCGCGCAGCCTTTGCCCGCGATATCATAGCCGGTCCCGTGGTCGACCGAGGTGCGGATGATGGGCAGTCCTACGGTGACATTCACCGCGTTTCCGAAGGCGAGCATCTTGAGCGGCGCGAGGCCCTGGTCGTGGTACATGGCGACCACGATGTCATAGTAATTATTCCGCGCCTTATAGAACAGGGTGTCGGCGGGCAGGGGGTCGCTTGCATGGATGCCTTCCTGCCGGGCCTTGATCACCGCCGGAAGTATCTCGTCCCATTCCTCGGACCCGAAGAGCCGTCCCTCGCCCGCATGCGGATTCAAAGCGGCAACGCCGATGCGGGGACTCTCGATGCCAAAGGAGCGCATCGCCTGGTGTGCGAGGCGGAGGGTCTTCAGGACCGTACCCGTGTTGATGTGGCGGGGCACGTCCTTGAGAGCGATATGAATGGTGGCGAGGATCACGCGCAGGCCCCCCCCCACGAACAGCATCCCGTACTCTTGTGTGTTCGTAAGTTCGGCAAGGAGTTCCGTGTGACCGGCATAATGATGCCCGGCGGCATTCATCATTTCCTTGCTGATCGGCGCCGTCACGATGGCGTCCGCCTCGCGCGTGAGCGTCAGCGCAACGGCCTTCTTGATGTACTCGACGACCGCCTTGCCTGACGATGCAGCCGGCGTACCCCATCGGTGATGGGAGAGGTCCACATTGTACAGATCAAGAACGTCGAGCTTGCCCGCGGCAGGGTCGGCTTCCGCGAGTGACGCAATGCTCCTGATCGTGACCGAGAGCCGCATCTCTTCGATCAGCTTCTTCATGACGCCGGCGTCGCCGATCACAACGGGTCTGCAGAGCGGGAAAATCTCGCCGCTGTCGATCACCTTGGCGATGATCTCCGGCCCGATCCCCGCGGGGTCGCCCATGGTAATGATTATGAGAGGTTTTCGCTCCACAGGTCCCTTTCTTTCGGCATCATCGTCTCGGACGTGACCCGGAATAATTCGAGAGGCGATGCCTTTTTTGAGGAAACCGGTATGTCGAGAATGTCAAGATCCAGAATGCGTGACGAAAACTTCAGCGTTACGACGTCTCCCTGCTTCACATCCTTCGCAGGTTTTGCGGCATGGCCGTTCACCAGCACCCTGCCCGCATCACACATCTCACGGGCCACGGTTCTTCGCTTCACGAGACGGCTTATTTTGAGAAACAGGTCGAGACGCACGGGTTTATTCTATCGTAAAACACAGAACTTGACAATGGCGCATGACGTGGAATCACGTTTTTACAGGGAGCATATTGCAGCTTCGATCCTCTTCACTGTTTTCTCTTTTCCCATCACTTCGATCACCGCAAAGATGCCGGGGCTGACCGTACCCCCGGTTAAGGCCACGCGTACGGGCTGGGCGAGCTTCCCCAGCTTGATGCCTTTCTCGGCGACGAGGGCGTTGAACACGGTCTCGATCTCAGTGTGCGTAAAGGGGTCCACGGACCTAAGCCTGGCTGTAAGCTCGGACAGCAGCGGCGCCACATCGGGTGTCAGGTGCTTTGCCTTCGCCTTTTCATCCATCGTGATGCCGTCAAGGAGAAAGGGCAGTGCCCCGGTCTTCATCTCCACGAGCGTGTGGCTGCGCTCCGTCAGTATCTTCACGAGCGTTTTGAGCCATTCGCGGTCCGGTTCATTGCCTTCAGTGACAGCTCCGTCTTTCTTCAAGAGGTCGAGCAGCAGTTCCGAAAGCCTATTCAGGTCGGCCTGCTGGATATAATGGTGGTTCAGCCATACCAGCTTCTCGGGATTGAAGACCGATGGCGCCTTGCCGACGCTGTCGAGCGCGAATTTCTCGATGAGCTCCTGGCGCGAGAATATCTCCTGGTCCCCTGATGACCATCCGAGACGCGAGAGATAGTTCACGAGCGCCTCAGGCAGATATCCCAGACTGATATACTCAGTGACCGCGGTGGCGCCATGACGCTTGGAGAGCTTGGTCTTGTCGGAACCGAGGATCATCGGCAAATGCGCGAACTCCGGCGGATCGTATCCGAGCGCCTCATAGAGCTGGATCTGGCGCGGCGTGTTGTTCAAATGGTCGTCTCCGCGGATCACGTGAGATATGCTCATGGTCACGTCGTCCACGACCACGGCAAAATTGTAGGTAGGGAATCCGTCAGAGCGCTGGATGATGAGATCATCAAGCTGCTGGTTTTCGAAGGTCACCGCCCCGCGGATCAGATCGCGCACGATGGTCTGGCCCTCGTCGGATGACAGAAACCGCACGGCCGGTGTCCGTCCCTCGATCGGGGTCTTGAGCGACCTGCATTTCCGGTCGTACTTCGGCGGCTTTCCCGCCGCCATTGCCTCTTTCCGGCGTGCCTCGAGCTCCTCAGGTGTGCAATAGCAGTAGTAGGCCTTGCCCAGCTTGAGCAAACGGTCCACATGCTCGCGATAGATGTCCATGCGCTCGGTCTGGCGGAAGGGCCCTTCGTCCCAGTCGAGACCGAGCCACTTCATGCTGTCGAGGATGACCTTGATGGACTCGTCGGTGGACCGGGTCTGGTCCGTGTCTTCTATCCTCAGGATAAAGGTGCCCTTGTGGTGGCGAGCGAAGAGCCAGTTAAAGAGCGCTGTGCGAACGCCGCCGATGTGCAAAGCGCCGGTGGGACTTGGGGCAAAACGGACACGGACATTTCTGGTAATGCTCATAGTGCCAGGGACTCCTTCTGCGGAGAGTGATGGTCTTCTCTTATATTGAACCATCATTATAACAAATAATTGATTTAATCAAAAGTAAATTCATGGATAATGTCGATATCCTGGTTGGCATTCTTGACAGCGACGTTCATAACCTTTTGTAAGTAGATAAGTTTTATGAGGTTAAGCGTGAGAGGAGAATAGTAGAACCACCCGTTTTATGTCGACAAGCCCGTGGTTCGCGCGTATTTGACAAATTAAAATCTCTCGGATATGATTTACCTAGTATACATCTGCAATTTTATATTTATTGAACCTGTAAGTATACTGTTGTACCAAACTTACGGGGTATGTCGGGATCCATGAAGGATACACAAAAAGGTATTATTTTAAATTCTTTTGGAGGTGCCCTATGGATATCAAGGTGTTATCAACCGCACCGGTAGTGGAGATCGACGGAGTGAAGTACCATCACCACCCCAACGGCGGAGGCATGGTTGCCGAGTCCGCGCAGGTCGCCGACACTGTCTACGTCGGCCCTTTTGCCAAGATCTGCGGTCACTGCAAACTGAGCGGCGAGGCGTTCGTGTTCGGGAACGCCTGGATTTTTGACAAGGCAGAGGTGTCGGGCAGGGCTGAGGTTTTCGGGAACGCCAGGGTCTTCGGCAGCGCCAAAGTCACCGGCGATGCAAAGGTCTATGGATTAGCCGGAGTTTACGGGGACGCGGTCATAAGCGGATTTGCCGAAGTGTTTGAGAAGGCGGAAGTCGGCGGGAACGCAAGGGTCCTGGGGAATGCCCGATATGGCGGAGAGAAAAAGGTGCTCGGTGAAGCAGCACTCGAAAAGAAAGTGGCATGAGCGCGGCTCAACTCCTGTGAATTCGCAGCGCCATGGTTTTGACTGCCGGTATCAAGGCGGCTCAGAAAAATAAAAAAAGGGACGGTTCATAGAGAACAGTCCCTTTTTGTTGTGAATGCATGGTGAAGTCCGGTTTGCTTTAGAAGCCGAAGGGCTTTGCATAGAGCAGGATGAGTACCACGACCAGCGTGTAGATGGCCAGTGATTCGATCAGGGCCAGACCCACGATCATGGTGGTCATGATCTTGCCCGATGCTTCCGGGTTGCGGGCGATACCTTCCACTGCCCTGCCGATGCCCATGCCCATGCCGATGCCGGTGCCGAGCGCCGCGATGCCGATGCCGATTGCCGAAGCAAGGGCGACGGATGCGTAGAACGACATTTTCGCGGCATCAGAGCCTGCGGCGGCTGCCGGTGCAGTGGCCTCCGATGCGAAGACTGCTGAAGCAACGAGCATCAGACCGAATACGAGGAGCATGATTGCAGTAATTTTCTTCATTATTTCCTCCTTTCTTCAAAAATTTAGAATGAATGTCTGCCGGATATGACCGGAGTGCTACCACCCGGGAACCCCCTCCGCTGGAGGGTGCTGCAGTCCGCGGGGTTTTGTTGAATTAATTAATGGTGATCGCCGCCCAGGTGCGCTTCCTCGATGGAGCCCGACAGATAGAGCATGGTCAAAAGCGTGAACACGCCCGCCTGCACAAAGGACACCAGCAGACCGAGGCCGAGGATGGGGACCGGAGCGATGTAAGGCGCCAGGAGCGCCAGCACGAGCAGGAGCTTATGCTTCGCCACCATGTTGCCGAAAAGACGGAACGTGAGCGACATGACGCGCGCGAAATGGCTGATAAGCTCGATGGGGAGCATGAGCGGCGCGAGACCCCACATGGGTCCCATGAAATGTTTGATGTATCCAACGCCGTGCCGCTTGACGCCGATGTAGTGGGTAGCCGAGAATGAAAACAGCGCGAGAGCGAGCGTCGTGTTGATGTTTGCGGTCGGCGAATCGAATCCCGGGAAGAGTCCCTGGAGGTTGCACACGAGAATGAAGAGGAACAGGGAACCGATGAGCGAAAGGTAGTGCGTGCCTTCAGGGCCCATGATATCCACCACAAAGTTTTCAAGGCCGCCGACAATGGTTTCGAGAAGGTTCTGCACCCCCGAGGGGGCGGTCTTCTTGAGCGAGAAGCGCGCAGCCAGGGAAAGGCCGATCAGAATGGCCATGGCAAGCCACGTATACGAGACCGCGATCTGCCCGGCCTCGGAAATTCCCGGGACAGGGATATGGATAAGCATCGGTCCTTCTTTCATACGCACGCTCCTTAATGATGGTTAGAATACCCGAAAAATCTACAGGAACGCCTGTTTTTTGTCAAGAAAAAACCCGGGAAGGCACCATAAAATTTCTTAATAATCATATATATCTTTGCTAATGAAATGGAAGAAAAAATAGAGAGGGGACCCCGGCAACGAGTGAATAAGCCGCACTATCTTTTTCGTTGCTCAACGATTATTTTGCTATACTTACAGTGGATGCTCGAACGTATTCTGCGCGGGTGTGGGATGGGGGAATCGATGTGTTGCGGGTACTCAGGTCAGCATCTAAGATTCCTGCACACCGTGCATGAGCGTGGTCTCACATGATACAGGATAATATGCTCCATACCGACATCTCCCCGGCGGACTGTTCCGAGAACGCCCCCCATGACCCGGCGGACGACCAGCAGATCGCAGCGGGACCCAGCGAGAGTAAAAAATTTCTCCAGACCATCATCGACACGGAACCGGAATGTGTGAAGCTTGTAGCGTCCGACGGATGCCTGATCATGATGAACCCCGCGGGACTGTCCATGATCCAGGCGGATTCGCTTGATCGGGTCAAGGGCAAGTCGATCTATCCCCTTATTTTGCCGGCATATCGGGAGGCTTTCAGGAAACTCACGGAAGAGGTCTTTCAGGGCAAGCCGGGGACCCTGCTCTTTGAGATGGTCGGCCTCAGAGGACGGCGTCTTTGGCTCGATACGCATGCCGTTCCCCTCCGCAATGAACGGGAGGAGATCGTCGCTCTCCTGGGGATCACCCGTGATGTGACCGAGCGCAAGCAGGCCGAGGATACGATTCTGGAACAGAAGCGGTTTGCCGAGAACCTGGTGTTGAGCTCGGCGGTGGCAACCTTTGTGCTCAATCCCCAGCACAAAGTTGTGCTCTGGAACAGGGCGTGCGAGGAACTTACCGGAAAGGCGTCACCGGACATGGTCGGCACTGATGACCACTGGAAAGCGTTCTACGGCCGGAAGCGCCCCACTCTTGCGGATCTCCTCATCGACGGCACTG
Organism: Nitrospirota bacterium; assembly: GCA_041484745.1. GTDB lineage: Bacteria > Nitrospirota > UBA9217 > UBA9217 > UBA9217 > JALNZF01. Next base: position 10,187 of record JBGPIG010000016.1, read on the forward strand.
TGGACCAGGGCCCTTCGCTCTATACCTCCATTGCTCCGTCCGATCTTATTCCGAATGGCGTGCAGGCGGAAGGCTGGTACCCGAAGCTGAACGGGAGAGATCGTTATATCGTTTTTGATGCGGCCCCGGTCTTTGACCGAAAGGGAGAGCTCTCCGTTGTCATCGAGACCATCCATGACGTTACGGAACGCAGAAAAGCGGAAGAGGTCTTGAAAAAGGAGCTGGATTTCACTTCGGCGGTGCTGGATACGGTCGGTGCGATGGCCCTCGTTCTCGACCGGAACGGGAAAATTGTGCGCTTCAATCGCGCCTGCGAGGAGGTATGCGGGTATCTGTTTGAAGAGGTCCGGGGAAAATATGTCTGGGATTTTCTGATTCCACCGGAACAGGTGGACGGGGTCAAGAACGTATTTAAGAATCTTGCAGCCGGGATGTTCCCGAACACCTACGAGAACTACTGGGTGGCAAAGAACGGACGGAGAAAGCTGATCGCCTGGTCGAACACCGCACTCCTGGCGCCGGATGGATCGGTCGAGTATGTGATCCCCACCGGCATAGATATTACCGAACGACGTCAGGCGGAGATCGAGCTCCTGCAGGAAAAGAAATTCTCTGACAGTATTATTGACAGCCTCCCGGGCATCTTCCTGATCTGTGATGAGACGGGCAGGCTGATCCGGTGGAATGACAACGAGAAGCAGGTGACCGGCTATTCCATCGAGGAATTTTCTCAGATGAACGTGCTCAACCTCTTTCGGGAGGACCGCACGCTGGTCGCAAACAAAATAGAGGAGGTGTTCACTGCCGGCCATTCCTCCTTTGAAGCGAAGGTCAGCACCAGGAGCGGCACCCTGGTCTCCCTTTTTTTGACGGCATTCCGGATGACCATGAATGAGAAGCGGTACTTCGTGGGCCTGGGCATCGATATCTCGGAGCGCAGGCGGCTCGAGGACCAGCTCCGCCAGTCCCAGAAGATGGAATCCATCGGCACCCTTGCCGGCGGGATCTCGCATGACTTCAACAATATCCTCACCGCGATCATCGGATACGGGAGCCTCATGCAGATGAAGATGAGGGTGGACGACCCGCTTCGGTACAATGTAGACCAGATCCTTGCCTCGGCGAACCGGGCGGCAAACCTGACCCAGGGGCTGCTTGCGTACAGCAGGAAACAGATATTGAACCCGCAGCCGGTAAACCTCAATGAGATCATCCGGAAAGTAGAGTGTCTCCTCGTGAGGCTCATCGGCGAGGACCTTGAGCTCAAGACCATTCTGACCGACAAGGACGTGACGGTCCTGGCGGACGCCGGCCAAATCGAGCAGGTCCTCATGAACCTTGTCACCAACGCGCGGGATGCGATGCCCGAAGGCGGGTGCCTGTTCATCGAGACCGACACCATCGAACTGGACGAGGAATCGGCAAAGACCCATGAATCCTGCAAACCCGGAACGTATGCGGTGATCGTTGTAACGGATTCAGGCATGGGCATGGATGAGACAACGAGGGAGCGTATATTCGAGCCGTTCTTTACGACCAAGGAAGAGGGAAGAGGCACGGGGCTGGGGCTTGCCATGGTGTACGGCATCATCAAACAGCACAACGGCAGTGTCGAGGTCGAAAGCGAGGTCGGGAAGGGTACGGTGTTCAAGATCTATCTGCCGGTCATCCGGCAAGAATCGAAAGAAGCGCACCCGGCCGAGCTTCCGCCGATCAAGGGAGGGACGGAGACCATCCTGGTCGCGGAGGACGATGAGACCGTAAGAACCCTGACCTGCAGCATACTCGAGCAATTCGGCTATACCGTTATCCAGGCTGTTGACGGGGAGGATGCCGTCAACAAGTGCATGCAGAACCTGGACAAGGTCCGGCTGCTCCTCCTTGATGTTATCATGCCGAAGAAGAACGGCAAGGAAGTCTATGAAAAGATCAGAATATTCCAACCGGATATGAAGGCGCTGTTCCTGAGCGGCTATACGGCCGACATCATTGGTCAGAAGGAATTGCCCGGCAAAGAGCTGGATTTTATCCTTAAGCCTGTGCCCGTGAACGACCTTTTGAGAAGGGTGCGGAAGATGCTCGACGGGGAATAGTGCGAAAGTGCGCTGTTGAGCAGTAATGAACCGCCCTCATAACGGGGATGCGGGCCTGTGAACGGCGGTGCAGAAAAAATAGAATCATGAAAAAACAAACCATCTCTCAGGCGGCTTTGCGGTCGTAAGCGACGGGCCATCCCCGAATTGCTTTGCGCAGGCAAGCATAGTATAATCTCCCCATGTCGCGCACCCTCACTGAAAAAGCAGACGCATTGCTGGCCGCCGAGCGCGGGACGATCTATAAGGCCCGGGGCATGGATGTTTCCGTCGCGCTCGCGTATCCCAATACCTACCACGTGGGCATGTCGAACCTCGGCATGCACCAGATCTACTCCATCCTGAACAGCCGCGCTGACACGGTATGCGAGCGCGTGTTCCTGCCTGATGAGGATGATATCGAAGCATATGCGAAGACCGGCACGAACCTGTTCAGCCTCGAAAGCAAACGGCCGGTAAGGGAGTTCGATGTCCTTGCGTTCTCCGTTTCTTTCGAACAGGACTATCTGAATGTCCTTGAAATGCTGCGCCTCTCCGGCATCCCGCTTCTTGCGCGCGACCGGAGCGCGGACGACCCGCTCCTGGTCCTCGGCGGCATCTGCTCGTTCTTCAACCCCGAGCCGCTTACGGACTTCTTCGATGTCGTGATCGTCGGTGAAGGCGAAGAGGTCGCAGGCGAATTCATCGACGGGTACAAAAAAACGCGCGAGCAAGGCCGAAGGGAGTTGCTCAAAGCGGTAAGCCGGATACCGGGCGTCTATGTCCCGGAGTTCTACGATGTCCTCTATCATGATGACGGCACGATACGGGAACGAAGGACGATCGAACCCGCGGCGCCGAACAGCATTACGAAGCGTACGGTCGAGGATTTCAACAGAGCCCCTGCGGCAACCGTAATTCTCACTCCTCATACCGAGTTCAGCGACCGGTACCTGACGGAGCTCACGCGCGGCTGCGGCAGGCACTGCCGGTTCTGTCTGGCCGGCTCTATTTATCTCCCCCCCCGCACCCTGAGCATTGAAAAGGCCGGCGAGCAGACAAGGAAAGCGGACGAACTCTGCGGGAAGGTCGGACTCGTGGGCGCGGCGCTCTCGGATTATCCGGGCATCGACGAGGTCTGTTCCGCGATCGAAGGCGGCGTCTCGGTCTCGTCGCTCCGGGCCGATTCGGTAAGCGCGGCGCTCATCGGCCGCCTCGCGCAGAGCGGTCATAAGACCATCTCCATTGCGCCCGAGGCCGGGTCCGAGCGGCTTCGTGCGGTGATCAACAAGGGTGTCACGGAAAAAGATATACTCAGCGCCGCTGACCTGGTCTTCAGCAGGGGCATTCCGAACCTTAAGTTGTATTTCATCATCGGCCTGCCCACCGAGACGCGGGAGGATGTGGACGCCATCATGACGCTGGCTGAAAAAGTGCGTGAGGTCCAGCTCAAGCATGCGCGGCCTCTCGGCCGGATCGGCCGGATCACCCTCTCCGTGAACTCTTTTGTGCCCAAGCCCTTTACCCCGTTCCAGTGGGAGCCCATGGAAGCGGTCGGGAGCCTGAACAGAAAGCAGCGCTTTCTTGAAAAGGCCGTGAGGAAGATCGGCAACATGAACATCATCCACGACCTGCCGAAGTGGGAATATATTCAGGCGCTGCTTTCGCGCGGTGACCGCAGGACCGGCCGCCTCATGAAGGCCGCGCACGAAAAGGGCGGTGACTGGAAAGCGGCGGCAAAAGAGCTCAAGATCGACATGGACTTCTCTGTTACACGGCGGCGTGATCCTGCGGAAGTCCTGCCTTGGGATTTTATTGACATCGGAGTGAGGAAAGATTATCTTATGAACGAATATCGGCGCGCCCTTGACGGCAAGTTCACCCCGCCCTGCAAGGTCGGATCGTGCAGGGCCTGCGGGGTATGCACGCAAGGCGGATTGTCAGGTACCGGATGAATACAGAGAGGCTGCACTATAAGAAAAGCGCCCGTACGGGCGATGACGCGGATGGTGAACTCCTTACCATCCCCGCGCTTGACAAGGTGGCCGGGGTCCTCCATGCATTTACGACACGGCATGACGGACAGGGCGCCCGGAAGAACGGCATCAAACAGCCGGAGGACTGGTACGCGGTGGCACAAGCGTTTGTTATCCACATGGACCGGGTGGTGACCGTGAACCAGGTGCACGGTGAAAACATCGTCACCGTTGATGACCTGAACTACCGGGACGTCCGGACCGCGCATGCCGATGCCATGATCACCGCGGTGCCGGGGATCGCCATCGGCGTGGAGACGGCTGACTGCGTACCGGTCCTGCTGTTCGATCCCGTGAAGCCGGCCGTGGCCGCGGTGCATGCGGGCTGGAGGAGCACGGTAAAGAAGATCGTCCAGAAGGCCGTGCACCGGATGCACGAAGAGTTCAGGTCTGATCCGGTGCGGATGATCGCCGCGATCGGTCCCGCCATCGGCCCCGAGTGCTATGAGGTGGATGATCCGGTCATGGGTCCGGTGCAGGAGGCGTTCTCGTTCTGGTCGGAGGTCGCCGCGCCGCGCACGAACGGCACGTGGAGCCTGGACCTGGTGAAGGCGAACAAGCTGGAGCTGATGCAGATCGGGCTGCAAGAGAAGAATATCCATTCGCTGGGCATGTGCACGTCGTGCCGCAGGGACCTCTTCTACTCGTACCGCGTTGAGGGCAGGACCGGCCGGATGCTGTCGGCGATCATGATCAGACCCTGAGTCTTTTGACACAGAAGGACACTGAAGAAGTCTATGAAACACCATGATCTAATCATTCTGTTACTCAGTGAAAATCAGTGTCAATTAGTTCCTCTTGGTTATGTCAATTGCGAACAATCTTAAAACGGTCATAACCAGGATCGAAGCCGCGGCACAGCGGGCAGGCCGCGACCCCTCAGCCGTCAGACTTGTCGTTGTTACCAAAACCGTAAATATTGAAAGGATACGCGACGCAGTGTCGTCCGGCGCTATGATCCTCGGTGAGAACAGGGTGCGGGAGGCGAAAGAGAAGATCGAAAAGCTCGGCGCTATCGCTCGCTGGCATCTGATCGGTCGCCTTCAGACGAACAAGGCGAAATATGCGGTAAAGCTCTTTGACCTTATCCACTCCGTCGATACCCTGGAGCTTGCCCGGGAGATCGACAAGCAGGCGGCGAAGGCCGGATCTGTCCAGGAGGTATTGATCGAAGTGAGCATTGCCGGTGAGGCCTCAAAGGCCGGCATGGCGGTAAAAGACGCCCCGGCGCTGGTACGGGAGGCTGCGAAATTCAGGAACATCTCCATCAAGGGCCTCATGACCATGCCCCCGTTCTCCGAGGATCCTGAAGACTCCAGGCCCTATTTCACCGTACTTCGGGGGCTGTCAGAGAATATTGCACAACAGAACATCCCGAATGTATCCATGCGGGAATTGTCCATGGGCATGAGCGGAGATTTTGAAGTTGCCGTCGAAGAAGGTGCGACGCTGGTGCGTGTGGGTACGGCGATATTCGGGGAGCGGAAGCAGGATTGATGCAGTCGTAGAAAGTCATGGTCTACCGCAGAGGCGCTGAGACACGGAGAAATGCATCTTGAATAATAAGGATGCGGGTGCAGAGGGTGAAAAAAATCGGACGTGTATTTACTCCACTGAATTCAAGACGTTCTCTGAGTTCTCTGTGGTTGGTTTTGACAATAGAATGAAAACGTAGGGGGATACTATGTCGATAGAGAAAAAGATCGCATTTCTGGGCGGCGGGAACATGGCAGAGGCGCTTATCAAGGGATTGATCACGGCGGGCACGGTGAAGACCGACCACCTCCTGGTCGCGGACATCTCCGCCCGCCGGCTTGAGCATCTCAAAAAGACCTACGGTATCATGGTCCAGAACGGCAACCTGGAGGCGGTGCGCAAGGCCGGCATCATCATCCTGTGCGTGAAGCCGCAGGTCATCGAAAAAGTGCTGACGGAAATTGCCTCGGTTGTTGACGATAAACAACTCGTCATCTCGATCGCTGCGGGCATTGCCCTCGTGAAGATCGAAAAAGCGCTCAAGAAGGGTTCCCGCGCAGTGCGCGTGATGCCGAATACGCCCGCGCTGGTGCTTGCGGGAGCGGCCGCGATTGCGGCGGGTAAGAACGCCACGCGGGAAGATCTGTCCATCGCGCAGGAGATATTCACTTCCGTCGGCAGGGCGGTGGTCGTGGAGGAGAAGCTCCTGGATGCCGTGACCGGCCTTTCGGGAAGCGGACCCGCGTATGTGTTCATGATCATCGATGCGCTCTCTGATGCCGGCGTGAAGGCGGGGCTGCCCCGGGCCCTTGCCCTCGAACTTGCGGCCCAGACCGTGTATGGCGCGGCTAAGATGGTGCTGGAAACCGGGGAGCAGCCCGGCAAGCTCAGGGACAAGGTCACCTCTCCCGGAGGTACGACGATCGAAGGGCTGCACGCGCTCGAGAAAGGGAAGCTGCGCGCCACGCTCATGAAGGCGGTGGAAGCGGCCACGGCGCGGAGCAAGGAGCTGGGGA